>PUMS01000065.1 GCA_003551485.1 Phycisphaeraceae bacterium
ACTCGCGGATCGTGCTGGATCAGAAGGGTGCGGAACTGCTGCTGGGCCAGGGCGACATGCTGTTTCTCTCGCCGCGCTCCAGCAAGCTCTTCCGCGCCCAGGGCACGCTGGTGGATGACATTGAGATCCGGCGTGTGGTCAAGTTCCTCAAGTCGGTGGCCGAGCAGAGCTTCGAGCCGCAGCTCGTGCAGATCAAGGGCGGCAGTGACGGTCCTGAGGACCTCGGTGAGCGCGATGAGCTTTTCGAGGATGCGGTGCTCATCGTGCTCGAATCGCAGCGCGGCAGCGTGTCGCTGCTTCAGAGGCGCCTGGCCATCGGCTACGCCCGCGCCAGCAGGCTGATCGAGCAGATGGCCCAGGCGGGCATCCTCGGCGACTACAAGGGCTCGCAGGCCCGCGAGTGCAACATCACGCTGGCCGAGTGGGAAGAACTCAAGGCTCAGGCCGAGGCCGAGGCCGCGGTCGAGGTCCACGGCAACACCGAAGCCCCGGCCGCGGAAGACGACCAGGCCGACCTGTTCGATGAAGCCGACGATGAGCATCAGGAACCGGACGAATCATTCGACGACGAGGAAGAGGAAGATGATGATGAGGTTGAGGATGAGTACGATGACGGCGAGGAGGAGGACCTCTACGAGGAAGATGAGCAGGATGAAGATGCGTTTGATGATGATGAGCAGGCCGAAGACGAAGAGCAGGTGCGTGATGAGTCGCACCGATGAGGCCTGACAGCCCGGTCGGCGGCTCTGGATGACAAACGACGTTGCAGCGGTGATGTTCGGCAGCGCTGCGCGGTATCCGCAATTTTATCGGTTGTGGCCGTCCGGCAGGACATGAGAGGCTGCTGCGGCCCCATCCCAGGCTCTGGCGGGCAGCCGTGATGGGCTGGGCGCCGCTGGTTACAGGGCGCGGCGGGATGGGTTGAGGGTGATGTTGTCGTGGGCGGGGATGATCACGTCGGCGATCTCGATGGCCTCGAGGAAACTCTCGCGGGCCTGGCCGGTGTCGTAGCAGCCCGCCAGGAGCTTGCCCTGCTCGAGGTGCTCGATGGTCGGGATCGCGTCGCCCGCCACCAGCGTGGTCGAATTGCTCTGTAGCAGCAGCAGTCCGCAGGTGCCGGGTGTAAACCCGGGCAGCGGAAACAGGTCGACCTGCGGCGCCAGCCGCTCGGGCGCGGGGCGGAACCGCTTCAGCAGCGCGATCTCCTGTCGGAACATCTGGCGCTGCTGCTCATCGGTGGCCCGATCGAAGCGCTCGACCAGCGCGTTGCCGACCGCCTCGCGTTCCATCTCGCTGATGTAGCAGGTGGCGTTGGGAAAGGCCGCGAGGCCCCAGCGGTGGGCGGGGCGGAAGTTGGTCAGGAACACGGCGTTGACCGCGCCGGGATCGAGGCCGCTGCGCTCCTTCAGCCGCGCGGCCACCACCTGCGGGGGCAGGCCGGGGTCGACCATGATCACCGCCTCGCCGCTGCGAACGAGCACGGTGGTGGCGTGGGGGGTTCGCTGGGCCTGCTTCTCGCCCCACAGCTCGTGGTGGCTCAGCGCGCCGATACTGATGATGCGATAGTCCATGCCTGCCCTGATCCCGCCTTGGGGTTACTCCTGGAAATGGTCGATCAGCCGCAGGGGAATCCGCCCACCGTTGGCGGCCTGAATCCTCTTCATCTCCCGGATCACCGCGGGGGGCACGAGCCGGTGCAGCCGGTCGATATCGCCGCCGGCGGCGATCTGCTTGATGAGCGTCGAGCTGGTGAAAGCGTGGGCTTCCCCGGTCATGATGAACACCGTCTCGATGTCGGCCACCGCGCGGTTGGTCAGGGCGAGTTGGAACTCGAAGTTGAGGTCGGTGACGTTTCGGAGCCCGCGAAGGATCGCCGTGGCGCCGATCTTGCGCGCGTAGTCCACGGTCAGGCCGGTGAAGCACTCGACGACGACATGCTCTTCGCACTGTTCGCGCACGAGCTGCTCGATGATCTGCTGCCGCTCGCCCTGGCTGAACAGCGCCTTCTTGGCCGGGTTGTGGCCGATGGCCACCACCAGGCGGTCGAAGAGCATCTGGCCGCGGCGGATCACGTCCATGTGCCCGTTGGTCACCGGGTCGAACGTGCCGGGGAAGATACCGGTGGTGGGACGGTGAGTCATTGTCCGGTGAGTATATCGCCCTGTAGTGATTGAGGTTGGCTCGGGGCGCGCCTTCGCCTCAGGTGCCGGGCGGCGTTGCCGGGGGTGGGGGGGAGGGATTGTGGGGGCCGCGTGACTGCTGTATCCGCTGCCATCGGACTGGATCGGCGCCGTTGGAGCCGTTGGCGCAGCGCCGGGCTGGCCCGGTTGCGGAATGTATTGGATAGTTCAACCGTTGGCCGATCGCCGTGCATGATGGAGCCGGCGGTCATGAACCAGCCCCCACGCCCACCCGCCGTCGGCACGGGCGGCCGCACGAAGCGGTGGCCGACCCGCGCCAATCCCCGCGGGATGGCCGCGGGGGCGCTCCAAGCCCTGGATCGGGTCTCGCACCGGCTGCCTCCCCGGTCGAGACCCTTTTTTTGCGCACCGATGCAATCCCTTGCGGATTCAGTGCACAAGCACCGGCATTTCAGTGTGTTACAGGAAGGGCCGCCGTGACCGGCAGCGGGCCGGCCGCATGAGGGGAGGTGAAGGATGTCCTCCGGGGCCGGATGACCGGGCGGCCGTGCGGGCGGGACGTTGTTCGAGGCTCAAGCGGCCTGGTCGGCCTGCCAGAGGTTGTCGGTCCAGGCCAAGGCTTCGTGCTGGGTCCGGGCCAGGTCGGCCGGGGCGATCTGAAGCTTCGCGCCCAGGGCGGTGGCCCGCTGCCAGTGGCCGCGTTCGCAGGCCCGTGCCAGGCGTGGGATGTCGCTGATGGCGGTCGACTCGCCCAGGAGGGTGCGGCGAAATTCGTCCGAGACCGGCAGGTCGGCCACGACCTCGTGCATGGGCCGGGCCAGCACCGTGTGCAGTCCCGACAGCAGGCCGAGCATGAACAGCGAGGGTGCAGCCCCCTTGTCGCCGATCAGTTCACCCATGCGCTCGCAGAAGCGGGCGCGGGCCAGGCAGCGGCGGACCAGCTCCGGGCAATGCTCCTGTGCCAGGCCGGTCAAGGCCACCAGTCCTCCCCATCGGCGCAGCCGTCTGGCGCCCAGCAACGTCAGCGCCTGATGGACCGAGACGATCTGACGCGGCATGCCGAACGCAGCGGAGTTGATGTACCGCAGCAGCTTGTAGGTAAGCGATGGATCGGACCGGATGATCCGTTCGAGCTGGTCCAGGTCGATTTCTTCGGCGGTGATCTGGGCCAGGAATTGCAGGTGGGCCTGATGTATCGGCCGCAGGTCACGACTGGACCGCAACTGGGGGCGGCAGAAGAAGTAGCCCTGGAGGTAGGCATAGCCGTCAGCGCGTGCCTCCTCGGCCTGCTGGTGAGTTTCCACCTTCTCGGCCAGGGCGAGGATGCCGCGGCGGCGGCACAGCATCGCCAGGTCGCGGCGCTGAGCGGGTCTGGCCTGGAGAAAGTCGACCTTGATGATGTCGGCCAGTGCCAGCAGCGGGTGGCTGGCGTCGGCCAGCACCACATCATCCAGCGCGACCATGTAGCCGGCCTCCTTGATGCGGGCGCAGGCCTTGACGATGGGACGGTCGGGCACGACCCCTTCCAGCACCTCGATGACGCTGCCGTGGCGCGGCAGGAGGGTATAGGCATCTTCCAGCAGCAACTGCCGCGTGAAGTTGACAAAGGCACGATGGCCGCCGGTAAGCACCGACCAGCCGATCAGGTGAATGGCCCCGTTGATCGTGTAATACGATGCCGCATCGTCGTCGTTGGCAGCATGGTCGGTGTGGCCTGAGCCGCGAAACAGCAGTTCGTAAGCGTAGAGCTCACCGTCGGCGGCGAAGATCGGTTGGCGGGCCACCAGCACCTCGGCCGGGACGGGCGCATCGGCGGATTGGCCGTGGCAGGATGCGGCATCGGCGCGGGCTCGTTCGCCGCCCTGAAGGCTCAACGATGGCGGTGGGTGTGCGGGCGGTGTGGAGCGTTCATCCCTTGCAGGCATGGGGCGGTTTCCCAGGCGGGGGCGGCTCAGGCCGCGGCGTAGTTGACACCGGCGCGGAACTGGCAGGCGGCGCGGCACAGATCCAGCAGTCTGGCGGCGGCATCATCGCTGTCACCGGCTGGAGCCGCCTGCAGCCGCGACAGCAGCATCTGGGCAGCCTCGGTGATGTCGGGATAGCCGTAGGAGCCGGCGATGCGGCCGAGCTGGCCGATGAAGGGGGGCAGTTGCTCCTTGTCACGGTCGCGGCACTCGAGCATCCGCTCCAGCTTGAGTATCTGTTCCTCGAGCGATTCCAGAAACTGCAGGATCATGGGCCTCATGCTCTGCTGCGGCCAGCAGGTGCTTTCGAGCACGCGTTGCTCAGCAGGCGCGGCCGTGGACAGGTGCCTGCACAGCAATGCCTCGACGTGCTCGATGTTGAAGGGCTTGGGCAGCGTCAGGTGCTCATCGCCGGCCGCTTCGGTCTCCGACACGCCGCCGCTGGGCCCCCATATGACGATGGGGCAGGTGAGGCCCTCATCCTGCAGGGCGGTTTGAAGGTCGGCCCGATTCATCG
>PUMS01000040.1 GCA_003551485.1 Phycisphaeraceae bacterium
CCCGCAGCGCTGAAGCTGTCGATGCCGGGGGTGAGCGAGCGGATGATGTCCTCGGGCGCCACGGTTCGCCATTGGCCGGCGTCCTGCTGCGCGGCGGGGGTGGCCTCGGGGGCCTTGACGTTGGCTGCCTCCACATCCTGCTGCGAAGCGCCCTTGTAGAAGGGCAGCACGGTGGCGCCGGCCTCGCCGCGGCTGATGCCGGCCAGCAGGTCGGCGGTATCGGTGACGGCGAGGGCTTCGGTGTCGATGCTCACCCCCCGGCCCGGCCGGCCGAAGGTGAGGCTCGACCAGGCGCCGATGGGGGCGTGGTGGGTCATGAACAGGGGGCAGGACGGCCGTGTCATCCTCGGGCTCCATCAGGACGGTGAGTCGGTTCGAAGCCCGCGATCATCAACTGCCGCCCCCAATACGTCAACTGCCCCCGGAAGGCCCCCGGACGCCCCTCGGACGCCCCCGGACGCCCCCCGGACGCCCCCGGAAGGCCCCGGTAGGCCCCGGAAAGCCCGCGGAAGGGCATCGGGCGTCAGCGCGCCGGCGGGTAGAGCGAGACCCGCCGGTCGACCGCTCCGGCAGCGCCCTGCCCTGAAAATGACTCCCTCTCCCTGTGGGAGAGGGCTGGGGTGAGGGCAGATACGCTGGGCCCGTCCGAATCTGCCCTCACCCCCGACCCCTCTCCCGGTGGGAGAGGGGGGAGAGAGCCGGCCGCGCTTCGGGGTATTTTCATCCTCGTGGGTGAGGCCTGCGCCTCGTGAGACACTGCGCTGAAACCTCACATGCCAGCGCCACGGTCGGTGGCGCGGCAGCAGACGGCGATTGGCAAGCTGACCAGCCCGCTGCGGCCGGATGCGGCGAATCCGCGTCCGGATCGAGCGAGGAGGGGCGGGACGGCCGACCCTGGCCCGTCGCCCTGCCGACTCGACCGGATCACTTTCCGAACGACCCCTTCTCGTTCCGGCAGGCTGTAGCGAAAGATCAGCCGGTCACGGCGTTGCTCGGGCGGCCCTCGAGGTAGGCGCGGAGGTTGTCGATGGCGATGTCCAGCAGGCGCTGCCGCGCGGCCAGGGTCGCCCAGGCGATGTGGGGGGTGATGATGCAGTTCTTCGCCGTCAGAAGCGGGTTGTCCGGCGGCGGAGGCTCCACCACCAGCACATCCAGCGCAGCGCCGGCGATGCGGCCTTCGTTGAGGGCCGCGGCCAGGTCCGGCTCGTTCACCAGCGGGCCGCGGGCGGTGTTGATCAGAAACGCGCCCGGCTTCATCATCGCCAGATTCGCGGCGTTGATCATGCCCTTGTTCTGCGGCGTCAGCGGGCAGTGCAGGCTCACCACGTCGCTCGATTTCAGCAACCGCGGCAGGTCCACCATCCTCACGTCGGTCATCGGCTCGGCCGCAGCGCCCGTATCGTGGGCCAGTACCCTCATCCCGAACGCCGGCGCGATCGCCGCCACCGCCCGGCCGATGCGGCCGAAGCCGATGATGCCCATGCTCAGGCCATCGAGTTCGATCAGCGGATGGTCCCAGTAGCAGAAGTCCGACCCCGCACTCCACCGCCCCTGGCGCACGGTCGCGGCGTGGTGGCCCACGTGCTGGGTCAGCTCCAGCAGCAGGGCGAAGGTCATCTGCGCCACCGACCGGGTGCCGTAGGTGGGGATGTTGGTCACCACGACCCCACGCCGCCCGGCCGCGGCCACGTCCACCACGTCGTAGCCCGTGGCCAGCACCCCGATGTATTTCAGTTGCGGCAGTTGCGCCAACTCCGCTTCCCGCAGCGCCACCTTGTTGGTGAGCACCACTTCGGCTCCTTGCGCCCGTTCGGCGGTGAGATCGGCCGGCGTGCGGTCGTAGATCGTGCAACGGCCCAGCGCCTCCAAGCCCGACCAGGACAGGTCGCCGGGGTTGAGCGTGTAACCGTCGAGGATGACGATGTTCATGGTCGCGCCGGCTCCCTTCTGGTCGCTTCCGCCGATCGCCTTCCATGCACGGCGGGCTCCATCGCGGCCGTGATCGAAACGGGGCGGAGGAGTGGGCGATTCTACCTCCCTGCCCTGAGAATCGCCCCCCGAACCTCCGGGAGCGGGCGTCTTGGAGCGCGGCCGTCTCGGCCGCATTCCGACCTGCGGACCCCGGAGCGGCCGGGACGGCCGCGCTCCATGGGGCGTCCGCCTTGGCGCCAATATCTTCATCCTCGGGGGTGCGGCGCAGTCCCATGAGACACTGCCCTGAAAATCCGGCTCCTCGGACTCCCTCTCCCTCCGGGAGAGGGTTGGGGTGAGGGGAGACACGCAGTGTGGGTCCGAATCTACCCTCACCCCCGGCCCCTCTCCCGGTGGGAGAGGGGGGAAGAGCCACCCCGCTTTTCATCCTCGTGGGTGAGGCGCCAGCCTCATGAGACACTGCTTTGAGAAGCGCCTCCGGGAGCGGGTATTCGCCCTGTCGGTGCGCCGATGGGGTTTGGCGGGTTGGGGTTGGGCCACTACAATCGCCCGCCTGCCTCCGATGGACCCGCTGCGACCGCGCAGCGGTGGGAGGTGTATGACCTCGCGCCGGACACCCGAAGCCGACCCGGCCCCCGCGGCAGGCCCGTCGGCCGCCCCTGGTGAGGGGGGCGTTTGGGGGGGGCCACTTCCGGGGGGGAAACCGGACCTGGATGTCTCCGCAGCCGCGCCCCGCGACCGCACGCTGCGGACCAAGTGAAAGCGACGATGCCTTACGACCTCAAACCATTCGATGTCGATGTCGAGACCACCCCCTACGTCGGGGACGTGGATGATCCGGAGCGCGGCGACCGCTGGACGCTCAACTTCGGGCCGCAGCACCCGGCCACGCATACCACGCTGCGCATCGTGCTCGAACTCGATGGCGAGCGGATCGTCCGCGCGGTGCCCCACATCGGCTACCTCCACTCGGGCTTCGAGAAGCTGGCCGAGGCGCTGGACTACAACCAGTACGTCACCATCGTCAGCCGGATGAACTACATCTCGCCCATCGCCAACGACATCGCCTGGCACCACGCGGTCGAGACGCTGTTCGGGCTCAACCTCACGCCGCGCGGCAAGGTGCTGCGGACGATCATGGCCGAACTGGGCCGCATCCAGGACCACCTGCTGTGCATCGGCACCGCGGCGCTGGACCTGGGCGCGTTCACCGCCTTCCTCTACGGCTTCAACGAGCGCGAGCGCATCTACGACATCATCGACTACCTCGCCGGGCAGCGCTTCCACCCCGACTGGACGCGCGTCGGCGGCGCCTTCCGCGACACGCCGGATGAAGAGACCTTCAAACGCATGGTCAAACGCTTCATCCGCGAGCAGCTCCCCCCGGCCATCGGCGACATCGAGCGGCTGCTGAACAACAACCGCATCTTCCGTAACCGCACCGAGGGCGTGGGCGTGCTGAGCACCGAGGATGCCATCGCCTGGTCCATCACCGGGCCCGTGGCCCGCGCCTCGGGCGTGAAGCGCGACCTGCGGAAGGATGAGCCCTACCTCTGCTACGCCGACAACTGGGATGGCCAGGGCGCCGGCGCCGTCGAGTTCAAGGTGCCCATCGCCACCACCGGCGATGTGCTCGGCCGCTACCTGGTGCGCCTCGAAGAGGTCAAGCAGTCGGTGCGCATCATCGAGCAGCTCATCGACAACATCCCGCCCGGCCCGCTCAACGTCGATGCCGACGGCAAGGCCGTGCTGCCCGAGAAACCCTCGGTCTACGGCTCGATCGAAGGGCTGATCCAGCACTTCGAGCTGATCATGACCAACCGCGGCTGGGAGGCGCCCGTGGCCGAGTGCTACGGCTGCCAGGAGACGGCCAACGGCGAACTGGGCTTCTACGTGGTCAGCGACGGCGGGCCGCGGCCCTGGCGGGCCCAGTGCCGCCCGCCCAGCTTCATCAACTACTCGGTCTTCGCCAAAATGACCGAGGGACACCTGCTCTCGGACGTGGTGGCCATCCTCGGCAGCCTCAACGTGATCGCCGCCGAACTCGACCGCTAACCCCCCCCCGGAAGTTGCCCCCGGAAGTTGCCCCCGGAAGTGCCGGCCACCAAAAGTCCCCCAGAAGCCGCCGAAAGCCGGGCCTCTGAGTGTCCCGCAATTCGGCCAGAATTGCCCCGCACCAGCCAACCAGTCACAGGATTCCGATATGACGGCCACCACCACCACCGCCCTGCCCCAGACGCAATACGCCGTTCAACTCACCGGCCCCGAGAAGCTCGAGCTCAACCGCGCCAAGCCCGTGCCGCGGCCCGGCCCGCACCAGATTCTGGCCAGGGTCGAGGCCGTGGGCCTGTGCTTTTCCGACCTGAAACTGCTCAAGCAGTTCGACCAGCACGCGAGAAAGAGCGAGATCGTCGGCGGCGTCGACAAGGCCGTGCTCGAGCAGTTCCCCGGCTACGTGCCCGGCGACCGGCCCACCGTGCCCGGCCATGAGGTGGTCTGCCGCATCGCCGCGGTGGGTGAGAAGGTCGAGCACCACAAGGTCGGCGAACGCTGCCTGGTGCAGACCGACTACCGCGACCTGCCCACCGCCGGGTCGAACGCGGCCTTCGGCTACAACATCGAAGGGGGCCTTCAGGAGTACGTGCTGCTCGATGAGCGCATCGTCATTGA
>PUMS01000128.1 GCA_003551485.1 Phycisphaeraceae bacterium
GATCGATCCATTTGCCCGAGACATGGCGGGCGTAGCTCGACCGATAGGGATCGAAGTCCATCCGCGAGTGATCGGCCACGTTGGTGCCGAGGGTGTACATCGTGGCGGTGACGATGTCGAATGCGTTCTCGAAGGCCGCGCGGACATGCGGGTAGGCCGCTTCACCATAATGCTCGACGATGAACTCCCGGTAGACCCGGTCCGCATCCACGCCGCGGTCTTCGAAGTATCGCTTCAGGGCGAGCAGGTTGATCTCGGAGGGGCGGTCGATGATGCGGGTGTCGCCGTAGCGGTCGGTGCGGGCCACGTAGCCGACGATGTGGTCGCGCTGAAGGAAATCGCGCCAGCGCTTCAGCATGTACTGCGGCCAGGTGTTGGCGATGATGCCCTGACCGTTGAACTCGCCGGCGGCATCGAACTCGACGACCGTCGGCCGGGGAATCGCGCCGGCGAAGGGATTGTTCGGGTGCAACAGCAGGAAGTCATGGGGCGACTCCTTCATCATGAGCCGGATTTCGGGCCGCTCGAACAGGTCGATCGCCCCGATGATGTTCTCGTATTCCGCATCATCGTAGGAGAAGGTGCGGGCGTAGAGGTTGAGTCCCCGTTCACCGATGACCACGTCCGCGACGGCGTTGACGGCCGCGGCGAGCTTCTCCTGGTTGGTGCGCAACTTCTGCGAATGCTGCCGCTCGACGCGGGCGCCGGTTTCGATGAAGGTCAGGATGATGCCCTGGATGTCGGGGGCCTTGTCGAGCATCTGGCGGTAGTCGTCCTTGAACCACTGCCAGAACTCGGGATTGTCCAGGTCGATGGTGCCATCCGGGCCGGTGCGGAACCGCTCGGGATAGTAACTGAGGTGGTACAACGTGCGGTCCCAGAGCACCACCTCCTGGATGCCGGCTTCGTGCGCCGCCTCGGTCATCCGCCGCGCCAGCTCGAGCCGGCGCGGCTCACGCACGTGCCGCAGGTCGTGGATCACGTGGTGTGAAATCTGCAGATGATTGATGTCGTAAGCCGGCGCCCGCTCGATCACGCGCAGGCCGTCGGGCAGGCTGTCGGAAAGAATCGTCCATCCGCGGACGGGCTGGTCCCCGGCCAGCGGTGCGGGTTTGAAGGGGGCCTCGGCCGGGGCTGCCCGGCAGGCGGGGGACAGCAGTGCAAGTGCGAGCATGAGTGGGACCAGGTAGGGGATGGGAAGTTGCGGGGGCCTGATCGGCATGGTTGGGTTCCTGTGTCGGTGGTGGCATCGCCCGCGCGGTGGATCACGGTACGGGTTCATCGCCCGGGACTGGTTCGCCCCTCCTCCCCCTCCCAACTTGCGCAGGGGCACGGACTCACTGCCGCCTGCGCAGGTGTTGCGTTATATACCGCGGCGGCGACACAGCAGCAACTACGCCCGGCGGCGACGCCGTCTCAGGAGCAACAGGCCGCCGATGCCCAGCATGGCCAGGCTCGCCGGCTCGGGGATCATGATCGAGGTGTTGTAGCTCGTCCAGCCGCTCATCTGCCCCTCGAGCCACAGCGCCTTGATGGGCGCCGGTGTGTCATCGAGCCGCCACGGGGCGATCACCGTCGAGATGCGGCCCTCATCCGAAAGCGCGCCGAGCGACTGCCAGGTCTCACCCTCATCCGGGGTGAACATGCGGTGGACCTGCGACAGGTTGTTGTCCCAGTCCGTGCTCTTGGCCACGTAGAGCAGGCGGGGGTCATCGGGGTCGATGGCGATGCTGTAGTTCTTGCGCTGGGGTGAGTTGTCCCACCCGCGGGCAAGCTGCGCCACCTCGCTCACGGCCCAATCCCCCTGCTCATCGGGCGTGGCCCAGTAGCCGACATGCGGCGGTGAGCCGCCGTCCTCGAAGCCCTCGTAGTCCTGGATGGCCAGTGTGACGTAAGGCTTGCCAGCCCTGGCCACCAGGTCGGCCCAGAGCGCCCGCTGCTGCATATTGCCATCGTCCTCCCAGTGCCAGATCGTGTCGAACAACTCGGTATCCGGGCTGGTCAGCTCCGGATGGTCGCCGAGTTGGAAGGTCTTCGTGCCATCGGCACGATAGAACGATTCGGTGGTCACATCGTAGCGGGTGTAGTAGATGCCCTCGACGCGGCCGATGCCGCGCCCGACCAGGCTTTCGCCCCATCCCACACGCGCGCCCACCAGGTGGATGCTGTCGCCTTCCATGTACGCCCGGGTGTAGCTACGGTCCTGGCTGAGGCCGCTGCCGAGGGTGAACAGATCGTGGAACTGGGTGAACGTGTCGCCACCATCGCTCGAATGCCACATGCCGGTGCGGCGCCGGCTGTCGCGGTAGTTGACCACCTGGTACATCTCGCCGGTGGTCTGATGAACCATCGGGTAGAACTGGCGGCCCTGGCTCTGTCCCGAATCGGTACTGGACTGGATCGGCCCGAAGCTGGTCACATCGCCGGGGTTCTCGCTGACTTTCCAGTATGTGCGGTTGTCGTTGTAGACGCTGCCCTGATTGATCGGGACGTGGATGCGGCCGTCCGGCCGCACCATGATCGCGCCGGCCTGGTGCAGGTCGCCGTAGGTCTGGTAAACGAGCCCGGTCTGAACCTGGCCCGTGTTCACGTCCCAGGACTGGGCCAGGATGTCACCGCCGGAAGTGAGGTAGTTGACAAAGAGCCTGCCATCGGCGTAGACGGCATGCGGGCCGTTGTAGCCCCAGGCGCCATCATCGGCGAACACGCTGACGGTTTGAGCAGTGGCCCTGCCCGGCACGAGGAGCAGCGCGGCGAGGATCATCACGAGGCACAGGTGGACGTTGGCATGTTTCAAGTGAATTCGACTCCTTCGGCGAAGCGTTCGATGGGAGGCGCGGCCGGGTCGCCGCTCCCAACCGCGGGGTGATGCGGTCACGATGTCCGGCGCCGGCGCAACAGCAGCAGGCCGCCGGCGGCCAGCAGAGCGAGGCTGGCCGGCTCGGGGATCAGCGCGACATCGGCGTAATCCAGGATGCCGTTCCAGTGGTCGAGCGTGAACAGGTGATTGCTGTCCGAAGCCTCCGGGTCCCAGGCAAGCACCAGATTCTCCGAAGGGTCGCGGCCGAGCAGTTCCCAGGCCGGCGCGGCGCCGTCCACCACCGCCTGAACCCCTGCCTCATTGGCGCCGAAGGCCTGCCCTTCAGACAGATACACCAGCCGCGGCGCGGCCATCGCCACCAGAAAGTGCTGGTCGAACGGCAACTGATCATGCTCATCCGGGTCGGAGCGGCTGAGCGTGTTGAACTCATCGAGGAACCAGTGCGTGAACTGGTTGCGGTAACCGGTGCCGTTGCCCCAGCCGCTGCGGGTGGGGTGCGCCCCGACCGCCCCGCTCTGGTGCGGGGCGACCATGTCGATACGCTCATCCATGGCGGCGGCGAACATGGCCGCCTTCGCACGGCGCGAGAAACCCGTGGCGATCGTCCAATCCGGGTTGATCGCGGCATCGGTATCCAGATAGTCCACGATGCGGCTGATCCCGTAAGCCCAGGCGCCGATGGCCTTCCAGTCACCCTCGAAGCCGTCTGCGGCGTACGGGTCGATGATCGCATTGGGAAAGCTGTTGTTGTCGGAGGCGAAGTCGCTGGTATGGGCGGTCGCCACGGCGTAACCGCGGGCGATGGTGTTACCCAGGTGCCAGCGATCCGCCCGTGAGCCGCCGGGCTCGATGGCCGCGTTGCCGTCGCGGTTCAAGCTCACCACCACCGCGGCAGGTGTGGTGACGTGGTTGGGCAGGTAGAGGTTGACGGTGGCCGGCTTAGTCCCCGCGGGGCCGTAGTCGAGCCGGACCACCCGTCGCGTCGTCGTGCCATCGCCGAAGGCATCGCTGTCCTCGCTGAGCACCGTGCTGGTGAGGTTGGTCGGCGCCGCTGGCACGAAGCCGTAGACGTAATGCTGGATCATGTCGGCGATCTGCGGCCGGCGTTCGTTCACCCACTGCTGCGCCGTCTCGACCGGCGCCCCGTTGACACTGGTGTTCTCGAAATCGAACAGCCGCAGCGGATCGGGAAAGCCGGGATAGTCCGGGTGCTGGGTGTTGGTGATCGCCGGCATCGGGTCGAGCTCGCTCACCGCCGGCCAGTCGTATTGCGACAGCGCCAGCGCCACGCCCGTCCCCTTGGCGAGGAGGAGCCCTGCCGCAAGCGCGCTGCATAACGCGCACCGGGATTGTCCCACGATTCATCTCCTGTCTGAAGCAAAGAACCATCACCCCGCGGCCGTTCATCGCCGCGGGCGCGGAATCAGCCGGGGGCGCATGGGCGGGGCGGCATCATCCGCCCCGCCCATACCCCTCGGCGGTCCATTTCACGAAATCAGGCGCGGCGGCGCCGCAGCAGCACCAGGCCACCGGCACCGAGCAGGGCCAGGCTGGCCGGCTCGGGGATGACCTCGCCTGTGATGGTGAGGTTCCCAAGGAGGAGACTGTTTGCAGGATCACCACCAGTCCCCGAGCCGGCCGCGTAGATGCGGAAGTAGACATCGCCGATCAGGTTCTGGCCCTCAGCACCTTCAAGGTCATCGTGGACAAACCGGTTCCACGAAGTACCAAAATTGCCACTCCC
>PUMS01000289.1 GCA_003551485.1 Phycisphaeraceae bacterium
CCGCACACGCCGCAACCCCCGGCTGCTCCGGGCTCTCCAGCTCCCATGGCCCCCCCCACGCGCCTCTTGTCCCACCACCCCCCTTGCAGGGGTTGTGGGCTCGTTTTACACTGGTCGGCTATCGGACGCGGACCCCGCCCGCCTGCTTCGGCGGCCCGCCGCGCCGGAGAGGATGCCCAGGGCATCCAGCCCCAGACAGCCCCGCCACGCCTCGGCCACGGGCCGACGATTCAACCTGCTTAAGGAGGCCTTCCTTGCTGGACCGACGTACCCCTATCGCCGTGATGGTTTGTGTGGGAATGCTGGCCTCTTTCAACCTGGCCTGGGCCGATGAAGGGGGCGACCGGACGGCCGAGCAGCTCTATGAGCAGTTCATGGAACTCTACGAGGCCGGGGAGTATCGCGAGGCGCTGGAGCTGTCGCGGCGGATCGACCTGGTGCAGCTCCCGGCCGACAAGCGCGAGCGCATGAGCCGCGCGATGATCCGTGCCGATCGGGCGTTGCATGAGGATGAGTCGCCCGCGGACCTGCTGGAGATGGCCCGGCGGGAGTTGGAGGCCGGCCGTTACGGCCGGGCGGCGTCGCGCTTCCAGGAAGCGCGGGCCCACCCTCAGGCCACCGCCGAGCAGCGCACCGAGGCCGATGCCGGCTTCGCCGCCGCGCGACGCGCCATCAACGAGCAACTCGCCCGTGCGCGGGAGGACATCGCCCGGGCCGAGGAACTGATCCGGGGCGAGGATTTTGCCGCCGCCCGGCGACTGCTGAGCGATGTCGAGCGGCGGGGGCTGGACCTCGGCCGCTTCCACCGCGATCACCTGCGCGACCTGCTGGCACTGATCGAGGAGCGGGAGGGCATCGCCGAGCCCGAGCAGCCCCAGGAGCCGGTGGCCCCGCCGCAGCCCGATGAACCGCTCGAGCCGCGCAACAACGACCGGCCGCGAATGGACAACGATGACCTGATCGACCTGGGCATCGCCGTCGAGCCCGATGAGCCTGTGCGGCCGCCGGAGCCGAACAACGATGAACAGCTCGCCGACAACGACGTCACCGAGGAGCCGGACGACCCGGTCGAGCAGCCCGAGGTCGTCGAGGTCGATCAGCAGCCCGAGCCCGAACCCGCCCCCGACCTGCTCAGCCGCGCCCGCCGCGCTGAGGCCCAGGAGCAGGTGGTGCGGGCACGCGAGGCGATGCGCCAGGACCGCCTGGATGCGGCCATCGAATACCTCGAGTATGCCCTTCAGTTGCATCCGGGCAGCGAAGAGGCACTGGCCCTGCTTCGCGAGGCGCGCCAGCAGCAGCGCCGCCGCGCTGCGCCGCGAGACCCGATCGACGTGCTCGAGCGAGACGTGGCCATTCGCATCCAGGAGACGCTGGCCGACTATGAGCAGCACATGGTCCGTGCCCGACGCCTGATGCGCGAGGGCCGCTACGAGCAGGCACGGCAGTCCGTTCACGAGGCCAGGCTGGTGCTCGATGATGAGCCGCAACTGCCCCGCGAGCAGTACATGCGCCTGCTCGATGATGCGGTGGACCTGAACGTGAGCATCCAGCGCCGCCAGGAGCACGCCGAGCGCGTCGCCCGCGAGGAGGCGGCCCGGGTCGAGGCCATCGAGACCGTCCGCGATGATGAGCAACGCCGCCGCGAGCGCACCGAGGAGATCAACAGCCTCGTGCGGCGGGCCGATGAACTGCGCCGCAACCAGCGCTATTCCGAGGCCATCGAACTGCTCGAGCAGGCGATCTTCATCAGCCGCCATCACCTGGGCTACGAGGACTACAGCCTCGTGGCCTTCCGCGACACCCTCCAGGACACCCACGTGCAGCGTCAGAGCTACGACCTGCACAAGACCCGCGGCCGCGAGTGGCAGCAGCACCAGATCGACCACATCGACGCCACCATCCCCTGGGTCGACATCCAGCGCTACCCCCCGGACTGGCCGCAGTTGACCAAGCTGAGGCTGCTGGGCGAGGAGGCGGTCGATCCCGAGGCCGAGGCCGACCGCCGGGCGCAGATGCGGATGGACAACACGGTGGTGACCTTCACCACCGAGGGCCGCACCTTCGGCGAACTGGTCGACTTCTTCCGCGACCGCACCGCCACGGCGGTCGAGGAAGAGCTCAACATCATCGTCGACTGGAATGAACTGCTCAACGAGGGCGTGATGCGCGAGTCGGAGGTACCGCCGATGCGCCTGAGCAACATCCCCCTCTCGCGGGCGCTGACGCTGGTGCTCGAGCAGCTCTCACCGGAGGTCGAATGGGTCATCAGCGACGGCCTGGTGCGCATCTCGACGGTGGATGCGCTGCGCGGCCGGCTGGTGCTGGACACCCACGATGTCCGCGACATGATCGCCGTGCCGCCGGACTTTATCTCCGATGCCTTCGGCATGGGCAACGGCAACGGCGCCGGGCTTTTCAACGGCGGTGGCGGTGGCGGGTTCGGCAACGGCTTCGGTGCCGGGGCCGATCCGTTCGGGCCGGACCCGGATGACACCGTGGCGGACCTGATCGACATCATCCAGACCTCCGTGGGCCGCTTCGATGACTGGCAGCCCGGCGGCGGTGAGGGCGAGATCCGCTACCGCCAGGGCACGCTCATCGTCAAGACCACACCGCAGAACCACCGCGGCATCCGCGACCTGCTGGCCAAGCTGCGCGAGGCGGCGGCGATGCAGATCCACCTCGAGACCCGCTTCCTGATGGTCACGCAGAACTTTCTGGATGAGGTGGGCCTGGACATTGACATCCGCATCCCCGGCACCGGGCGATGGGGCGATGTCAACATCGCCCAGGACAGCTTCGGCATGACCTCGCGGCCGGGTGCGGTGATTCCGGGAAGCTGGGGCGTGACCGCCGTGGCCGATGCCATCGGCCAGCCGGGTGCGGGCAATGACGTCAACGGCGTCAACGGCAACGCCGTGGGCGTGCTGGGCCTGGGCGAGTTCAACCCCGCCACGGGCTTTGCCGGCACCGGCCGCGCCTTCGACTTCAACGCCGCGTACCTGGATGACGTCGAGGTCACGCTGCTGCTGCGTGCCTCGCGGGCGCATCGCAAGGCGATCTCGCTGTCGGCGCCGCGGATCACCTTCTTCAACGGCCAGCAGGCCTTCGTGGCGATCTTCACCGAGCAGACCTATGTCAGCAACCTCAACGTCCAGCCGGGCGCGCAGGGCGCCGACCCCGAGATCGATGAGGTCGCCTCCGGCGTGCTGCTTCAGGTGCAGGGCACGATCAGCGCCGACCGCCGTTACGTGACGCTCACGCTCCAGCCTCGCGTGCAGCGGGCGGACATCTCGCGCCGGGAGACGATCCAGCAGCCGGCCGTGGGTGACATCGCCGTGGGCCCGGGCTTATTCCCGGCAATGCCCGAGGCGATCCATGAAGGCCCCGGCGGCGATGACTTCGCCATGGTGCCGGGCCCGCCGCCCCCCCCGCCCAATGGCAACAACAACAACGACAACGACGTCGACCCCACCAGCCCGTTCGTCCTCGACAATCAGATCACCCTGCCCACCGTCGAGGTTACCGAACTGGGCACCACGGTGAGCGTGCCCGACCGCGGCACGCTGCTGCTGGGCGGGCAGCGCCTGGTCGAGGAGGTCGAGATCGAGGCGGGCGTGCCCATCCTGTCGAAGATTCCGATCCTCAACCGCCTGTTCTCCAACCGCACGATGCTCAAGGATGAGCGGACGCTGCTGGTGCTGGCCAAGCCCACGATCATCATCCAGGCCGAAGAAGAGCAGCGCCTCTTCCCCGATTTGCTGCGCGACCCCCGCGCCTACGTAGCGGGCATGGAGACGCCCAACAGCCGCTGAACGCTTGCCCCAACCAGCCCCCTCCCCAAGCCGCCGCGCCCCTATCGGGCGCGGCGTGCTTTCTTTATCCCCGCGATGCCAGCGCGTAGCGCGTAGGGTGGGTAGGAGGCCGCGCTGTGGGGCCGGGTTGCGAGAACCTTGGCGGCCTACGATTATGGCCTGCCGGCGGTGGTTGCGGCCATGGCAGTCGGGGCGCGGCGGGGGATTCCGGGGGGGGCGGCTGGGGGGGGCATGGCGCAAGAACTCACGGGGCTCCTGTGACGTAATGACTGGTCACACGGTTGGATGCGTTCGGTCCGACCCTTGAAGAGGTACCATCGAAGATGAGCCAGGATCAGGCGGCCTCGGCCGCAGCAGCATTGCCCGGCGGATCGGGGGGCGGGCACGGCCATAGTCACGGTCACCACCACCACGAGCACGTGGGCAAGGGCCACGACCACGTTCGCGATGGGTTGAGCCTGGGGTCGCAGACAGGCCGCATCAGCCTTCAGATCATCGCCACGCTGCTCGGGGGCGTGCTGCTGATCTGCTCGCTGGCGGCCACCATTCTGTTCGAGGGGCGCTTCCACGCCGACCTGCTGGCCTTCATCGCGGCGGTGCTGCTGGGGGCGCCGCTGGTGTGGGTGGCGGTGAAGGACCTGCTGCACGGCCACACGCACATGAACGAGCTGGTCGCCCTGGCGGTGCTGGCCGCCTTCGCCATCGGTGA
>PUMS01000114.1 GCA_003551485.1 Phycisphaeraceae bacterium
GAAGGGCTTGTCCTCGAGGCTGACCCGCCCGCCGCTGCGCAGCCGCAGGCCCACGATCGCCTCGGCCAGTTCCGTGCGCCCGGCGCCGATCAGCCCGGCGAAGCCGAGAATCTCACCCTGGTGCAGTGTGAAGCCGGCATCCTCGACGCAGCCGGGCACTTCAAGGCCCTCGACACGCAGCAGCACCCGCTCGCCAGGCGGCGGCCGGTCGGGGAACTGGTGGATCATCTCGCGGCCGACCATGAGGTTGGCCAGGGTGTGCTCATCGAGGCTGCCATCGTTTTCCCGGGTGGCGACGAGGCGGCCGTCGCGCAGGACGCTGATGCGGTCGCACAGGTCGAGCACTTCGCCGAGCATGTGCGAGATGTAGATCACCGCCACGCCGCGACCCCGCAGCCGGCGGATCAGGTCGAACAGCAGGGCGACCTCGCGGCGGGTGAGCACGGCGGTGGGCTCATCCATGATGATCACCCGCGCCCGCTGCGAGAGGGCCTTGGCGATCTCGACCATCTGACGCTGCGCGATCGACAGGCGGCCCACTCGCACGCGCGGCGAGACCTCGCAGCCGATGGCGGCAAGGTGCTCGGCGGCCTCCTTCTCCATGGCGCGGCGGTCGAGCAGGCCGAAGCGGCCGCGCTCGCGCCCGAGGAAGATGTTGTCGGCCACGCTCAACTCGGCGACGAGGTTGAGCTCCTGGTGGATCATCGCGATGCCCGCATCCTGGGCATCGCGGGCATGGCGGAAGCGAACCGGTCGGCCATCGACCAGCACCCGCCCGCGGGTGGGCTCGAGCAGGCCGCTGAGCATCTTCATCAGCGTGCTCTTGCCCGCGCCGTTCTCGCCCACCAGCCCGTGAACGGTGCCGGCCTCGAACCCCAGCGACACGTCATCGAGGGCGCGTACCGAGACGAAGTCCCGCGTGAGATGCTCAGCCGCGATCGGCAGTGGTGTATCGGTCATTGTGGCGGTCGATCCGGCTCAGCCCCCCTGCCCCGCTTCAGTGTATCGCCGGGCACCCGTGGCGGCTTGTCCGCCGGTGCATCGGCCCCCGACGGCCCTGGCCGGCAAGCAGCCAGCAGGCCCCGACGGGGGCCAGAGGCAGCTCACCCATCCTTTCCATCCCGCTCGGCCTTGTCGGCCTTCTTGGCCTCCTGGTCGGCGTCGGCCTTGGGCGGATCGAGTTCGCGGATGCGGATGTTGCGGAACCACACGCCGCTGCCGTGGTCCTGGAGGGCGATGTGCCCCACCGGAATGCGGCCGTAGAAGGGGTGATTGCGGAATTTGGTCCCGGCAACGAGTTGCTCCCACTCTTCCGAGCCGATCTCGTAGCTGACGATCTTCTTGCCGTTGAGATAATGCTCGACCCTGTCGCCATGCACCACCAGGCGGGCCTGGTTCCACTCGCCGGTGGGCCGGACCACATCGTGCTTGGGCGCGTGCAGGTCGTAGTTGGCCCCGGCGTGGGTCTTGCCCGGCGGGCGGTCGCCGCGGCGGGCATCGCAGAGGATCTGATACTCCGGCCCCACGTGCCAGACGGCACCGAATCGGCGGCCCTCGTGCTGCTCGACCACGCGGAAGAAGATGCCGCTGTTGCCTCTCGGGGCGATCTTCCAGTCGATCTTGAGGTCGAAGTGCTCGAACTTCTCGCGGGTGATGATGTCTCCGCCGCGGGCCACCCGCGCCAGCGTGCCATCGACCACCTGCCAGCCCTCTGGCAAATCCTCACGGTGGAACCCGCGCCACTGCTCGGCGGTCTCGCCATCGAAAAGCAGGCGCCAGCCGGCCTTCTGCTCCTTCTCGGTGAGCGTGTTGTGCGGCCGGTCGGCCGCCTTGTCCTTACCGTCGCCGGCCTCAGCCTCATTCGCAAGGCCCGTGGTGGCCGCCAGGGTGAGCACGGCGGCGAAGGTGATGGCAAGCATCAGAGGATGGAATTGTCGCTTCATGGCGTTGGCTCCCAAATTGAACATTGCCCCCCTTGACACGCAGCAACCGGGCCCACGCGGCCCGGTCCGCCCCCGGTCCGCCCCCGGTCCAACGCCCCAGACGGGCGATTCTTGCCGACCCCGGTAGCCGCGATGAGGGTCGATCCCCCCGGTGCATTTGACGTGCGGCAGGGGCCGCAGCGGGCATGCAGCCCGCAGCACCCGATTCGCTCGGTCAGGGGGTCTCGATGACCGTGCGCCGGGTCACCGGGTCGGCGGTCTGGACGTGGGGCTCGACAGCGCTGCCCCACTGGTAGGCGGTCACCTGCACCTCGAGCGGCAACTCCGCCCGCGCGGGGATCGGCTGAAGCATGAGTCTGCCATCGACGACTCGGGCCGGGCCGTGGTCCACCGTGTAGGTCACCGCCAGACCCTGGTCGCTGACCGCGCCCAGGTCGATCGGTTCCTGCCCCGGCGTCAATGCCGGCAGTTCGGGGAAGGTCAGCGACTGCGCTTCGCCGCGGCCAAGGCGGTTGATGCGCAACATCGCCGGCTGCTCAGCGCGGCGGAAGGTGTCATCGCCGGGGTGATAGGCCAGGATGTGCCCATCAGCGCGGCGATCACCGTAGCGCACCATGCGGAAGGTGTCCGGGCCGATCTGCTCGAAATCGCTGGTGCGATGGATGCGGAAGCGGATCGGCCCCTCGGCATGGCCCAGGGGCGGCTCCGGCGGGGCGTAGCGGTCGCGCACCTGCATCAGGAAGCCGCCGGCGACCTTGAACGTGTCCGGCCCGACCCAGTGCGGGTTGATCATGTAGCGCAGGTCGTGGCGGGCGTGGATGATCCGGTCGTTGGCCGGGTTCTTGAACGCCACGTACTGCGTGCGGAGGGCGAAGCCGCCTTCGTGATAGGCCGCCCAGTGCTCGGCCAGTTCGGCGTCGGCGTGCCACCAGGTCCAGGTGCGCGGCCCGCGGTAGTCCTCGTAGGGGGCATGGCGCATCAGGGCGGGGTTGTGGATGGCGGTGCTGCTGAGCACGCCGGCGGTCACATCCACCTCCTTGCACGCGACCGGCTCATCGGCATCGACCGGCCAGTCGGGAATGCGTAGCCCGGCGGCCTTGCGGATGAACAGCGCGGTCAGTTCGCCGTTCTCCGGCGACCAGGCCATGTGCGTGCTGCCGGGGTCGACGGCGAAGCAGATGAGGTTTCGCTCATCGGCCTCGCGCATGGCCAGGTAGCGCTGGCGGCTGACCCGCCAGCCGGTCTCGCGGTCCTCGAAGTCGCGCAGCACGCCGTGGGGTCCGGGCCCGAACTCCTCGAATTGCCCGGTGATCACCAGCGCCGGCACGCCCGCCACCGACGCCTCCGGGTACGGCCGGTCCACCAGCGCCCCCTTGAACGCCAGCAGGCCGAAGACGCGGTCCGGGTTCCAGTACGCCACGTGGCTGGCGTAGACCGAAGAGACCGAGTGGCCGAACGGAAACAGCGGCGCGGCGGCGATCTCACCGTATCCGCTGACCCGCGCCACCTCATCGAGCATCTTCTGAAGCATCGCCGCCGAATCGTTCTCCCAGTAGCGGAACAGCACATCGAAGTGCGGCCGCAGCAGGATGATGGCCAGCTTCTCATCGGCCGCGGCGGCGCGGATGGCCGGATCGTCAGCGATGTAGTCGCGCTCGCCCATGAGCACACCGCGGATGCGCTGAGCACGCGGCGGCACCCAGAGGTGGGCGCGGATGCTCTCGCCATCTGGCTTCTGCACCGGGATGGCCCACTGGTAGCCCGCAAGGCCGTCGGCCTCCTGCTGCTGGGCCTGGGCCTGGGCATCACCCTGGCCGTTCACCTCGGCGGGCGCTGCGGCGAGCAGGCAGGCGAGGGTGAGGCTGAACAACACGCATCGGACGCTCTCAAACATCGCTCACTCCTGATTACAGCATGGGCGGGCCGACCTCACGGCAGGCCGGCGGTCTCATCGAAGCCGAACATCAGGTTCATGTTCTGCACCGCCTGGCCGCTGGCGCCCTTGATGAGGTTGTCGATGGCACTGAAGACGACGATCCGGCCGCGCACCAGGCGAACGGTGATGTCGCAGAAGTTGGTGTCGCGCACGTCGCGGACGTTGGGCAGGTCGTTTCGCACGCGGATGAAGGGCTCTTCATCGTAAGCATCCTCGAAGGCGGTGAACAGCTCATCCTCGGTGATCTGGTCATCGGCCGGCTCGAGGTAGAGCGTCTCGAGGATGCCGCGGCTGATCGGCAGCAGGTGGGGCACGAACAGCACCTGCACCGGCTGCCCGCGGGCGCGCGAGAGCGTCTGCTCGATCTCCGGCTGGTGTCGGTGCACGCCGACGTTGTAGGCCACGAAGCCCTCGGCCACCTCGGGAAAGTGCAGGTGCGGCCGCGGGCTGCGGCCGGCGCCGGTGATGCCGCTGGCGGCGTTGACCACGATCGTGGCCTCGCGCACCAGGCTGCGCTGAAGCAGCGGCGCCGCCGCCAGCGCCGCCGCGGTCGGGTAGCAGCCGGGGTTGGCCACCAGCGCAGCGCCCTCGATGTGGCGGCGGAACAACTCCGGCAGGCCGTAGA
>PUMS01000447.1 GCA_003551485.1 Phycisphaeraceae bacterium
CCGCCGCGAGCATCCGGAACTGTTCGATGATGACCTGTTCGGCCTCTTCGAGAAGCTCGGCGTGCGGCTGCCGCTGACGGCACGACACCCCGATGTCCGCGACCTGGCCATGCGGCTGATCATCACCGCAAGGGATGCGGCCGAACCGGTGCGCGATCCCCGGGATGCTTCGGTGGAAGAGCCCGGCTACAGCGAGGGCGAGGGTCGCGGCGGGGGTGGGGTCGATGAGCTGATTGCCCGGCTCAGTGCCCGCGACTTCGCCACACGCGAGCAAGCACGACGGACGCTTGCGCGGCACTACTCCTCACTCGAGGATGCGCTGCTGCATCGCCTGCTTGGCGAGGAGCCGATTGCCATCGAAGCACAGGCCAGCATCCGTGCCATGATGATGAGGCGATCGCTGGAACTGCTCGAGCCGTTCGAGTCCATCCAGCGGCGGCAACTGCTCGACGACCCGCAGCAACTGCTCGAACTGCTCGAAGCGGTTCCGTCAGAACAGCGCTGGCCCATCATCGAGCGCCTTCAGACCCTGACCGGCGCTGCCCACGGCGCTGACCTCGATGCCTGGCGGCGCACGCTCAGGCCGTAGCAGCGCCCCGCCGCAACCGGGAACCCTGGCGGTGATAGCTCCCAGCGCGGCGAGGGGGCTTCTATGCACAATCTCTGCGCAGGAAGTGGGCAGATGCCTGGAAAGTCAGCGTAATCCGAGGGCGGCGCGGGGCGGGCGCGCTCAGGCGGTGTGCACTTCTAAGCGCCATTTGATGCGCTACTTGCGCCCGAAATGGGGGCTGCCCATCTCAGTGGCACCGCTGTTGCATTCATGGCGTCGGTGCGTGCAGCGACACGGGACGCGTGTCCCGGTGCAGCGCACCGCTGTGTTGGAGGACAGCAAGTGATACGGCACCTGCATCCAGCGAGCGATGGCCCGGGCCCGTCTTGTATTCGCAAAGCGGTAGGGGGGTGGGACCGGGCTTCCGTGCGGGCCTGCGGAAGGCCGGCTCATACCAGGCAGCGCTGCCCCCGGCCGCGCCGAGGCGCCGGAGGGGAAAGGAGGTCTGCCGTTCGCTGAGTGATTGCCTGACCCGTTCCCGCTGAGGCCGCAGGCAGCCGGCAGCGCTGAGCAGCCGCCGGGGAGCCGCGGCCTGGACCAACTGTGACCCGTTGAACTCAATGAGGAGTGCAACCCGATGAGACGATTCGCACTGTTTTCACTGCTGCTGGCCATGGCCGTGACACTGGCCCCGCCCGTCGCAGCCCGGGCCGCGGAGACGGCACCTGACGATGGGACCTACGCGGCCGATGTCACCGTCCGCGTCGAGTGGGACCGCTCGCGCGAATATTACCAGGAGGCATTGCGGGCCAAGCTCGATGAGCTTTCCGAGACCGATCCCGAAGCCGCCGCCGTCGACGGCGCCATGGTGCTGGGCGAGGTCACCTACCACTACACCGATGGTTCCAGCGCCCACTACTGGGCCGAGTTTTCGATGACCTATGCCGATGGTCAGTACAGCGACATCGCCGTCAGCCTCATCGGCACCGATGCCTGGTTCACCGCCAGCAACATCTGGGTCATGCTCGCCGCGTGCCTGGTGTTCATCATGCACCTGGGCTTCGCCATGCTGGAGACGGGCCTGACCCGCGCCAAGAACACGGTCAACATCCTGTTCAAGAACACCATGATCATCTGTATCGGCATCCTCACCTACGCCATCTGCGGCTGGATGATCATGTACCCGGGCGATGACTGGATCATCTCCGACGTCTTCGCCTTTGGCCTGGGCATCGGCGCCGATGCCGAGGGCATGACGCCGCATTACGTCTATCCCGATGCCGAATACACCGTCTGGACCGACTTCATCTTCCAGGCGATGTTCGCCGCGACGGCGGCGACGATTGTCTCAGGGGCCGTGGCGGGGCGGATCAAGCTGTCTTCGTTCCTGATCTTCTCGGCGATCTTCGTGGGCATCTGCTACCCGATCACCGGCTCCTGGCAGTGGGGTGAGGGGTGGCTGGACAAGCTCGGCTTCCACGACTTCGCCGGCTCGACGCTGGTGCACGCCGTGGGCGGCGCCGGGGCCCTGATGGGGGCGATCATCCTGGGCCCGCGGCTGGGCAAGTACGGCCGCGACGGCAGCGTCAACCCCATCCCCGGCCACAACCTGCCGCTGGCGACGATCGGCGTGTTCCTGCTGTGGTTCGGCTGGTTCGGCTTCAACGGCGGGTCGGTGCTCAGTGCGGACGCCGAGGAAACCTCGATGGTGCTGGTCAACACCGCCCTGGCCGCCGCCGCCGGTTGCGTGGCCGCCGCGCTGGTGAGCTGGTTCGCGGGCGGCAAGCCTGACGTCACCATGGCCCTCAACGGCGTGCTGGCCGGGCTGGTGGGCATCACCGCCGGGGCCGATGCGCTGAGCTGGCCCGTGGCCGTGCTGGTCGGTGCCATCGCCGGCGCGATCGTCTACTTCTCGGTGATCGGCCTGGACCGCATCGCGAAGGTCGATGACCCGGTCGGTGCCGTCAGCGTCCACCTGACCTGCGGCATCTGGGGCACGCTGGCGGTGGGCCTGTTCGCCGCCGAGAAGAGCCTGGGTGCGCAGATCGTGGGTTGTGTGAGCATCATCGCGTTCACGCTGGTGTTCGCGGGCGTGCTGCTGAGCGTGCTGAAGGCCACCATCGGCCTGCGGGTCGGCCAGGCCGAGGAGATCGAGGGCCTGGACCTGGCCGAGCACGACATGAGCGCCTACCCCGACTTCCAGCGCACCTACATCCGCAGCTACCACGCCCGCGAAATGTAACGCCCCCCCCGGCAGTCCCCGGCAGTCCCCGGAACCCCGTACCCGGAACCCGGAACCCCGTACCCCGGTACACGGGGACTGCGGGGACCACCGGAACCTCCCCACCCGCATCCCGCCGCGCGGCCGGACCACCCGGCCCCGGGTCGCCCGGTTTCCGGGCCCCGGCCCCTTCCGGCCCCGGCCGCGCGGTTTCCCTCAAGGAGTATCGACATGCACATGATTGAAGCGGTCATCAAGCCCTCGGCCCTCGATGCGGTCAAGGACAAGCTCGGCAAGCTGGGCATCTACGGCTGCACGGCCCTGGAGTGCAAGGGCTTCGGCAAGCAGAAGGGCCACACCGAGCGCTACCGCGGCGGGCGCATGGACGTGGGCTTCGTGCCCAAGATCATGCTCAAGATCGCCGTGCGAAGCGAGGACCTCGAGAAGGCCCTTGACGCCGTGGTCTCCAGCGCCCGCACCGGCAACGTCGGCGATGGCAAGGTCTTCGTCACGGACCTGGAAAACGTCGTCCGCATCCGCACCGGCGAGATGGACAACGAGGCCCTGTAACCGCCCCACCGGTTCGCCCCACACCAACGCCTGCCCTCATCCACCACACACGCCACCCGGCCCCGCGCCGGGTGGCGTGTGTTATTCGTGCCAGTGTCTCATGCGGCTGCACTGCACCCACGACGATGAAAAGCGCGGGTGGCTCTTTCCCCCCTCTCCCCTTCCGGGGCGGGAAAGGGGCCGGTGGTGAGGGCAGATTCGGACCCACCCTGGGCGTCTGCCCTCACCCCAGCCCTCTCCCGGAGGGAGAGGGAGTCATTGTCAGGTCAGTGATCGCGGAAGATGGCATCGCCGCGATGGTGGACGGGCTGTGGCCATGGCGGCCGGTTGAGGTTGACGCCATTCACCCCTGCGGCCGCAGCCGCACGGCGCGGCCGCTGGCGGTGACGGTGATGACGGATTCGCCTTCGGTGGCCATCTCGAGTTCCACCACGGCATCGGCGCCGAGCACCTGTGCCTGGCGCAGCAGTTCGATCAGGGCCGTGTTCACCGCCTCCTGGTCGGGCGAAACCGGGACCGGTGGGCGGCCGAGGATGAGTTCGGCCACGCCCGCGGGGCCCGCCGACAGGCGCCTGTGGGTGGGAACCACGCGACCCTTGCCGACGACGACGCCGAGTGGCTCGATCACCACGCGGCCGGGCGGGGCGGGACCTGTGGCCAGCAGGATGTCCTGCGGGACATTGGGCCCCTGCGGCGGGTCGACCAGCAGGGATTCGCCCACGGCGTCGGGGTCCTCGCCGGGGCTGTCCTCCCCCGCCTCCCCCGGCCGCGCGCACTGGCAGTTCCAGCACAGGGCAAAGGTGTCATCGACGTCCTCACCGCATTCGGGGCAGATCCACATGTCCGCATTGTCCGCCGGCGCGATGGGGGGGTCAACACGGTGGGGCTGACCGTGACAGATGGGGTATGTCATGGTCTGCGGGCAAAGATGGCGCAGTGTCTCATGAGACTGCGCCGTACGCACGAGGATGAAAAGCGCAGCCGCCTCTTACTCCCCTCTCCCCTTCCGGGGGCGGGAGAGGGGCCGGGGGTGAGGGCAGGTTCGGACGGGCCCAGCGATTCTCCCCTCACCCCGGCCCTCTCCCGGAGGGAGAGGGAGTCATTCTCAGGGCAGGCTGGAAGCCTGCACCGCAAGGTCCGGCCGCGCTGGC
>PUMS01000107.1 GCA_003551485.1 Phycisphaeraceae bacterium
GCATGAGCAGCTACCTGGGGCTGGTGGCGCTGCTGTCACTGATGATCGGTGGCATCGGCGTGGCGCAGGCGGTGCGGGCGTGGATCGCCGGGCGGATGGAGCCGATCGCGATCCTCAAGTGCCTGGGTACGCGGCCGCGGGAGATTCTGGCGGTCTACCTCGGCCAGACGTTGCTGTTGGCGGCAGGGGGCAGTGTGGCGGGCGCAGCGCTGGGTATGGGCGTTCTGCTGATTGCGCCGGGACTGCTCGAGGGGGTGGTACCGGCGGAGATGATCCGGCCGTGGCAACCCGAGGCGATGCTACGGGGCGCAGCATTGGGGGTGGGCATCGCACTGGTGTTCAGCCTGCCGCCGCTGCTGGGTGTGCTGCGGGTGCCCCCGGCGCTGGTTTTCCGCCGCGAGGCTCAACCGCTTCGGCCCAGCCGCACAGCGCAGTCGATCGGCTGGGGCGCGCTGGCGGGTGGGGTGTTCCTGGCGGCGTGGCTTCAGGGGGGTGGGGCCATCGCCGCGGCGGCGTTCACCGGTGGGCTGATCGCCGCGGTCGTGGTGCTGGGACTGGCCGCCTGGGGCCTGGCAAAGGCCGTCGCCGCGCTGCCGCGAGGCTGGGGCAGGGTGTGGATGCGCTACGGCCTGGCGAGTGTGGCCCGGCCGGGCGCGGGGACGCTGGCGGCGATGGTTGCGCTGGGCCTGGGCGTGCTGGTGGTGCTGGGCATGCACCTGGTGGAACGTCACATGTCCGATGAACTGGGCGCTGTGCTGCCCGAGCGGGCGCCCACCGCGTTCCTGCTCAACATCGATCGCGACCAGTGGGGCGAGATCGAGCCCCTGCTTCACGAGCACGAGGCCGAGCGCATCGACCCCGCACCCGTGCTCACCGCCCGGCTTCGCGCCATCGGCGGCGAGGATGTCCGCCGGATTCTGCAACACCGCCGGCCCGAGCAGCGCGGCAACTGGGCCTTTCACCACGACCTGCGGATCAGCTACACCCGCGACCTGCCCGAGGGCAACGAACTGGTCGAGGGTGAATGGTTCGACGGCACCGACACGCCCCAGCTCAGCGTTGAGCGCCAGTTTGCCGAGAACCTGGGCATTCATGTCGGGCAGGAGCTGAGCCTGACGGTCAACGGTGAGCCGGTGACCTTCACCGTGGTGAACCTTCGCGAGGTCGAGTGGCGCAGCTTCCACGTCAACTTCCTGATGTTGGCCAACCCCCCTTCGATCGAGGCCCTGGGCCGGCAGATGCTGGCCGCGGTGAGGTTGGCGCCGGCGATGGAAGACCGGCTGCGCGATGAGTTGGGCAGGCAGCACCCCAACGTGCTCTACGTGCCGGTGCGCGAGGTGATCGCGAAGGTGGCGGACATGCTCGGGCGCATCGGCGGGGCGGTGCGGATTCTGGGCTATTTCACCGTCTTCGCCGGGTTGGCCATCCTGGCCGGCGCGGTAGCGGCCACGGCGGTGCGGCGGGGTCGGGAGGTGGCGCTGTTGAAGACGCTGGGGATGACCCGGCTGGGTGTGGCGGGTGTGTTCGGCGTCGAGTATGCGCTGGTGGGGCTGGTGGCGGCGCTGATCGGTGGCATCGGCGGCGGCCTGCTGGCCTGGGCGGTGGTGACTTACGCCCTGGAGATTCCCTGGCGGCTGATGCCCGGCAGCTACGCCGCGGCAGTGGCCATCGCCGTGACCCTGGTGGTCACCGCGGGCATCCTCACCAGCAGCCGGGCCCTGGCTCGGCGGCCCATCGAGGTGCTTCGCACGGAGTAGCCGCAGGGCGCCGCTGCGCGGCGTGGCCGGGGCCGATGCTTTCTGGTGCGGCAGAGGCAGGGCGGTTGGCCGATCAGGTATCATCCCGTGTCCTCCATGCACGGTCAGGAGCAATGCCTGTGATTATCGGTCTGCCGCGAGAGATCAAGCCGGATGAGTACCGGGTGGCCATGCTGCCGGTGGGGGTGGAATTGTTGACCGGCGGGGGCCATGAAGTGCTCATCGAGAGCGGGGCGGGGCTGGGCAGCGGGTATGGTGATGATGCCTATGCCGCTGCGGGTGGGCGGATCGTCGAGGGGCCTGAGGAGGTCTTCGGCCGTGCTGAGTTGATCGTCAAGGTCAAGGAGCCGCAACCGCGGGAGATCGCGCGGCTGAGGCCGGGTCAGGCGGTGTTCGCCTATTTCCACTTCGCCGCCGACCGCGACCTGACCGAGGCCTGCCTCGAGGCCGGCATCACTGCCCTGGCCTATGAGACACTCACCGATGGCGATGGCCGCCTGCCGCTGCTGACGCCAATGAGCGAGATCGCCGGGCGGATGAGCATCCAGGAGGGGGCCAAGTACCTGGAGAAGCCTCAGCTCGGCCGCGGCATTCTGCTGGGGGGCGTGACGGGCGTGGAGCCGGGGACGGTGCTGGTCCTCGGTGGCGGTGTGGTGGGCTTCAACGCAGCGCGGGCCGCGGCGGGGCTGGGGGCGCGGGTGGTGGTGATGGACGTCAACCTCGATCGCCTGCGCTACATCGATGAGGTCATGCCGCCCAACGTCGAGGAAATCTACTCCGATCCCCACGCGATCACCGCAGCGCTGCGCGAGGCGGACCTGGTCGTCGGCGCGGTGCTCATCCCCGGCGGGCGAACGCCGGTGCTGATCGAGCGGTCGATGCTGCGGACGATGAAGCCGGGCGCGGTGATCGTGGATGTGGGGGTGGACCAGGGCGGCTGCGTGGAGACCTCGCGGCCGACGACGCACTCGAATCCGACCTTCGTGGTCGATGACATCGTCCACTACTGCGTGGCCAACATGCCCGGCGCGGTCGGCCGCACCAGCACGCAGGCGCTGTGCCACGCCACGCAGCCCTACGTGCTGAAGCTGGCGGCGGGGCCGCTGGATGAGCGGATCGCGGGCAGCGGCGAGTTCGCCGGCGCCCTGAACATGCGCAACGGCCGGCTGACCCATTCGGCGGTGGCCCGGGCCCACGGCATGGAATCGCTGCTGGAAACGCCGGACCGGTAGGATTAGACCGTCGGTGTGTGCTACCATTACCGAACGGGTACCTGGTTTCGTGAAGGCAGGTGCGTATCGTGTGCGGGGCGAAGAAGAAGGAGTGTCGGGATGCTTTGCCGACGTGGATATGAGTGCCGGGGCGGGGCGTTTACCCTCATCGAGCTGCTGGTGGTGATCTCGATCATCGCCCTGCTGATCGCGCTGCTGCTGCCGGCGCTGGCGGCGGTGCAGGAGTCGGCCCATACCGTTAAGTGCATGAGCAACCTGCGGCAGTTCGCCGTCGGCATCCGCGAATACGCCACGGATGAGCGCGACCGGCTGATCCCCGCCTGGACGAGGGCGCAGTACAACCGCGGCTCGCGCAACGGCCAGCCCACGGGGCTCAACGAGGCGAGCTGGGCCACGATCATGGTCAGCCGCCAGTACCTCGATGCCGAAGACACCACCGATCCCGACCGCTTCGTGGGCGACACCGTCTTCCGCTGCCCCTCGGGCGTCGATCAGCGTGAGGACTGGTTCACCACGCCGTGGAACAGCCCCGAGATCGGCGACCTCGACGGCCCGGCGTTCTGGGACCCCGCCGGCCGGCGTGCGGTGGCCGACCCGATCACCGGCGGCGACGGCGTCGAACGCTACATTCACAACTGGTATGGCATCAACGCCCGCGACCAGGTCGGTGGCTCCGAGCAGCGCTGGCCGTTCCTGGTGATGCCCCCGCAGGGCAGCAGCAACCCCAACTTCCAGATGCTGCGGCGGGTGGATGAGATCCGCAATCCCTCGCGCCTGGCACTGATTTACGATGGGGTGTGGGCGCACAACGGCTGGGCCGGCCGCGTCAACGCCCGCCACCGCGACGAAGTGACCAACATCGTGTTCATCGACGGCAACGTCCGCGGCTACGAGATCGAAGGAGGCGACATCCCCACCTCCTACGGCGAGTGGAAGAACGTGCGCTTCCAGAACCCGGTCTGGCGCATCTACGACTGAGCCGGCCTCGCTCTGACCATCCAGTTCACCCGCGCCATCAGCGACACCTGTGGCCGATAATCCGCAATCGCTTCTGCCTGCGGAGGATTGGCAAAGCGGTGGGCGCGGACTGGCTTACCGCCATCTCATCCCCACCCCTCAGACCTCGACGGGCTTGATCCAGGGCATCATGGCGCGCAGTTCCCTGCCCACCTGTTCGACGGGGTGGTTGCGGTCCTTTTCCTTCTGGGCGTTGAACCAGGCGAACCCCTTGGCGTAGTCCTCGCGGAAGACGCGGGCGAACTCGCCGGACTGGATATCACGAAGCGCCTGGCGCATCCGCTCCTTGGTGGCCTGGTCGATGATGCGCGGGCCGGTGTGGTAGTCGCCGAACTCGGCGGTGTTGCTGATCGAGTAGCGCATGTAGTTGAGCCCGCCGCGCACGATCAGGTCGATGATCAGCTTCAGCTCGTGGCAGACCTCGAAATACGCAAGCTCCGGCGGATACCCCGCCTCCGTCAGCGTCTCATAGCC
>PUMS01000319.1 GCA_003551485.1 Phycisphaeraceae bacterium
ACCGCAGGGCCGCGCCGCCCGAACCCCTCGCCCTCGACCCGCAACGCCCCGGTGCGCCCCCGGCCGGCGCCGCACCGGCTCATGGCCCGATCCCCAGCCCCGCCCCCGCGCGGGGCTGTTCATTCCCACACCGTTGCGAGAACCCGACATGGCCGCCAACGCGCCGACCACGCCCGAAGGCTCACCGCCGGCCCGCGGCGGGGTTGACCAGGAAGCCGACCGCCGCGCCAAGCTCAAGCGCCTGCGCGACGAGCTGGGTATCGACCCCTTCGGCGGTCGCGTCGATGGCCTGCTCGACCTCGCCGCCGCCCGCCAGCGATACGATGCCGAAGCCGACCGCCGCCACAAGGCCGACCCATCCGATGATTCCCGCCCCATCGTTGGCATCGCCGGCCGCGTACGCCTGCACCGGGTGATGGGCAACCTCATCTTCATGACCCTGCGCGATCACAGCGGCGACCTCCAGGTCGCCGTCAGCAAGAAGGCCGTGGATGCCACCAGCTTCCGCCTGGCCAGGCTGCTGGACCTTGGCGATGTGGTCACCGCCCGCGGCCCGCTGGCCACGACGAAGACCGGCGAGATCACCGTCTGGGCCACGGGCGATGGGGCGCTGGCGCTTGCCAGCAAGTGCCTCACCCCCCCGCCGGACAAGCACTCGGGCTTGCAGGACCCCGAGCTTCGCTGCCGGATGCGGTATGCGGACATGTTCACGCACGAGCAGGTGGTGCGCACGTTCAAGCTGCGGTCTCGAATCGTCAGCGCCATTCGCCGGTTCATGGATGAGCGGGACTTTCTCGAGGTGGAGACGCCCATGCTCCAGCCGGTGGCCGGCGGCGCCGCAGCGCGGCCGTTCGTCACCCACCATAACGCCCTGGACATGCCGCTGTTTCTGCGCATCGCGCCGGAGCTGTACCTGAAGCGCCTGCTGGTGGGCGGCCTGCCGCGGGTGTACGAGATCAACCGCAACTTCCGCAACGAGGGCATCGACCGCCAGCACAACCCCGAGTTCACCTCGATGGAGGTCTACCAGGCCTTCGGCGACTACATGACCGGCCTGGAGCTGACCGAATCGCTCATCCGTCACCTGGCGCAGACGGTCAGCGGGGATGGGGTGATCGAGTGGGCCGGGCACGCGATCGACTACAACGCCCCCTTCCGCCGCGTGACCTACGCCGAGCTGTTCCGCCAGGCCAACGGCTTTGCCATGACCGAGTTCGAAAGGGTCCGCCGCCGCGCCCGCGACCTGGGCCTGCGCGAGGCGGGGCTGGACGACTGGCTGGTGGTCAACGCCGTCTTCGAGCACACCGCCGAGAAGGGGCTGATCCAGCCCACGTTCGTGTTGGACTACCCCAGCGCCATCAGCCCGCTGACCCGGCCCCGGCGCGACGACCCGGCCCTGTGCGAGCGATGGGACCTTTTCATCGGCGAGATGGAGATCGGCCCCTGCTACAGCGAGCTCAACGACCCGGACGTGCAGGAAGCCCGCTTCCGCCAGCAACTCGCCGGGGCCGATGAGCAGGAGGCCACCTTCCGCTCGCTGGACAGCGACTTCCTCGATGCGCTCAAGTTCGGCATGCCGCCGGCCGGCGGGCTGGGAATCGGCATCGACCGGCTGGTGATGCTGCTTTCGGGCAGCCGGACCATCCGCGACGTGATCCTCTTCCCCCTGCTTCGGCCGCAGGCTCCCGCCGAAGGCGAAGCGCCCCCGGCGTAGCGTGCCCCCTGAACCGCGCGGGGTGCTATCCTTGTAGAAAGGCTCGATACTTAACCCCCCTGCCGCCCGCCACCCTCCAACGCCACGAGGACTCACCCGCCCACCCCCATGTACGTGCCGCTGCTCATTTTCAAGTACCTCGGGCGCAAGTTGGCGCCGCTGTTTGCCATGATGGCCGTCGCCCTGTGCTCGGCGATGGTGATCATCGTCAGCAGCGTCATGGGCGGCTTCCAGGACATGATGATCTCGGCCACGCGTCAGCTCTCGGGCGATGTGATCGTCGAGCGGCGCTTTACCGGCTTCGCCTACGAGGACCTGCTCGAACACCTTCGCGGGGTCGAGGGCGTCGAGGCCGCCGCGCCCATCGTCCGCACCTACGGCCTGCTGAGGGTGGGCAGCGAGACGCACTTCGTGCAGGTCGATGGCATCGAGCCGCGAAGCTTCCACGCCGTCACCGGCTACCGCGAGGCGCTTTACTGGGACTCCCAGCACGTTCGCAACCACTTCGCCGGCATCGTCCGGCAGATCATCGGCCCGGACGCGGCCGAGACCGCGGTGGACACAGCGCAGCGCGGGGTCGAGGCCGGTGGCGAGCGTGAGCCCCCGCCCGCCGCGTGGGAGGGGCTGCTGACGTTCTGGCCGCCGGAGCAGCGCGAGGCGGCCGCGGCCGATCTGGACAGTCTGTTTGCGCAATATGCCCAGGCCCAGCCGCAGCAGCGGTCCGAGATCGCCCGCCGCATCGAAGCCACCGTCGAGGACGGCATCGACCACCTCGAGGTGCGAGACCGCCGCTTCGCACGCGAGCACCTGCGGCAACTGATGCGCCTGCTCGACCGCACGCTCGAGGCCGATGACTACTTCCAGCGCCATAACCTGCGCGACCTGGCGATGGACTTCACCATTCCCGAGCCCTGGGAGCCGGCCACCGGGCCCGAGGCCCGCAAGCCGGCCCCGATCGTGCCGGGCATCGCCGTCACCAGTTACAGCCGGCGAGAAGGCGGCGATCGCTTCCGGTTCAACTACGATGCCATGGGCCTGGAGCTCAACCTCACCGTGGTGCCCGTGACGCGGGCTGGCGGCCTGGCGGCGACGCAGGCCAGCCACCCGTTTGTGACCATTAACGAGTTCCGCACCGGCCGGGTGGACAAGGACCAGGGCATGGTCTTCGTGCCCAAGGCCATGCTCCAGCGGATGCTGCGCCTGGATGAGAGCGAGGTCTGGCCGGGCGGGCTGGATGAGTTCGGCGACCCCGTCGGCGAGCCGCGCATCGAGCCGGCACGGGCCACGCGCATCCTGATCCGCGCCGCGGCGGGGATGGATGTGCATGAGCTGGCCTCGCGCATCGAAACGGTGATCGGCGAGCACGCCCGCGAGCCGGGCATCTTCGTGCAGACGTGGATGGATGAGAACGCCCCACTGCTGGCCGCCGTCGAGAATGAGAAGATGCTGCTGACGGTGCTGTTCGCCATCGTGAGCCTGGTGGCGGCGGCGATGATCGGGGTGATCTTCTACATGATCGTGATGGAGAAGACGCGCGACATCGGCGTGCTGCGCGCGGTGGGGGCCTCGCGTGTGGGCATCGTGTCGATCTTCCTCAGCTACGGGCTGGCCCTGGGCGTGCTCGGGGCGGCGCTGGGGCTGGTGCTGGCCGCCCTGGTGGTCAACAACCTCAACGAGATCCAGGAGTTTCTCACCAGCGTGCTGGGCATCCGCCGGCTGTGGGACCCGCAGCTCTACTACTTCGAACGCATCCCCGGCCGGCTCGATCCGGTCGAGGTGACGTGGATTCTGCTGGCGGCCGTGGCCGCGAGCGTGGCCGCCGCCATCCTTCCCGGCTACCTGGCCTCGCGTGTGGACCCGGTGCAGTCGCTGCGGTACGAATGATGACACCCCCCGCGCCCAAAACCTCCGCCCCCGCCCCCACCGCCGCCGCCGGAAGGGCCACTGAAGGCGCCGCCACGCCGAGCACCGAGCGAATCCTCAAGGCCACCAACCTGCACAAGCGCTACCGCATGGGCGGTGAGGTGCTGCACATCCTGCGCGGCGTGGACCTGGCGGTGCATCGCGGTGAGTGGGTGGCCGTGCTCGGTGCCTCCGGCTCGGGCAAGAGCACGCTGCTGCATCTGCTGGCCGCCCTGGACCGGCCCGATGCGGGTGACATCGAGGTGGCCGGCGTGCGGCTGCACCGCGTCGGCCGCGCCCGCTTCGATGCCTACCGCAGCAGCATGGTGGGGCTGGTTTTCCAGGCCTACCACCTGCTGCCGGAGCTGACGGCGCTGGAGAACGTGCTGCTGGCGGCGATGGTCCGAAGGTCGCTGCCGACCTGGTTCGGCCACCGTGGCGCGGCCAAGCGCCGGGCCATCGACCTGCTGGAGCGCCTGGGCCTGGGCCGGCGCCTGCGCCACCGGCCCAACCGCCTCTCCGGCGGCGAACGCCAGCGCGTGGCCATCGCCCGGGCGCTGATGAACCAGCCGGCGATCCTCCTGGCCGATGAGCCCACCGGCAACCTCGACGCCCACACCGGCGAGCAGATTCTCGACCTGTTCCGCGAGTTGCACCGCGACGGCCAGACGATCCTGATGGTCACCCACGACCAGCACATCGCCCGCGCGGCCGACCGCCGTCTCGAGCTGGCCGAAGGCCACCTCAACCCCCTCCCCCCCGACGACCCCGGCCACAGCGGTACCCCGCCCCTTCGGCACTGACCACCCCCCCCCACCCCTCCCCCCG
>PUMS01000233.1 GCA_003551485.1 Phycisphaeraceae bacterium
ATGCGATCCTGCGCGCCCGGGCGTTCTTGAAGGATCCGAGAAGACCCATCGGCACCTTCATCTTCCTCGGGCCCACGGGCGTGGGCAAGACCGAGCTGGCCAGGCCCCTGGCCGAGGCGCTTTTCGACAGCGAAGACAACATCGTCCGCATCGACATGAGCGAGTACATGGAGCGCTTCGCCGTCAGCCGCCTCATCGGCGCCCCGCCCGGCTACGTCGGCTACGAGGAAGGCGGCCAGCTCACCGAGCAGGTGCGCCGAAAGCCGTTCTCGGTCATCCTGTTCGATGAGATTGAGAAGGCCCACCAGGACGTGTTCAACGTGCTGCTTCAGATCCTCGACGATGGCCGCGTCACCGACGCCCAGGGCCGCACGGTCGACTTCAAGAACACCGTGATCATCATGACCAGCAACATCGGCAGCCAGTACCTGCTCGATGATGCCATCCGCACCGGCGCCGACCGCACCACAGCGCAGCTCAGCGATGAGGCGCGCAGCAGCGTGATGGGCGAGCTTCGGCGCCACTTCCGGCCGGAGTTTCTCAACCGCGTGGACGACGTGGTGCTGTTCAAGCCGCTGACGATGCCCGAGATCGAGCGCATCGTGGACCTCCAGGCGGCCGACATCCGCCACCGCCTGGCCTCCCGCCGCATCGAGCTGGAGCTGACCGAGGCCGCGCGCCTCCATGTGGCCGAGGCCGGCTACGACCCGGTCTACGGCGCCCGCCCGCTGAAGCGCTACCTCCAGCACGAGCTCGAGAGCCGCATCGGCCGCGCCATCATCGGCGGCGATGTGCCCGACGGCTCAAAGCTGACCGTCGACGTCGAGGCCGATGAGCTGACCCTCCGCACCGAAACCCCCGTCGAAACCGCCGCGACGTGACCGCACGGCGGGGCAGCCGGGTGAGGGTGCGGCACATTCGGGCGGGAGCGGCCAGGAGACAGGCGTAGGGTCACGATCTGCCCGCCCCCGCACGCAAGCGACACGTGCTCCTACGGCGAGACGGGCAGCGCCTCGATCACGGCACGCGCAATCTGCATGCGCTCGGCCGGCCCCGCAGCGCCCTCCCACAGCAACTCGACCAGGTGCGCGGCCCCGCGCTCAACCAGCGCCGGCACCACGTCGCGCACCGTCGCCGCCGCCAGCACCGCACGCAGACCGCCACCCCCCTCATCAGCCAGCGCGACGACGGCGGCCTCAACCCTCTCCAGGGGGGCCACGCGGCAGAAGAGGTAGCATTCCATCGCGCCCCTGGGCATGGGCGCTTCCGCTGGGCCGATCCAGGTATCGTTGACCGCCAGCATCCGCTCCAGCCAGGCGCCGGCCTCATCGGTGCGGTCGGCCATCACCAGCAGCCGCCCGAGCACCGCGAGCATCCCGGCCTCGCCATGCCGCCCTTCGAGAGGACCGGCCTCACTCAGCAGACGGTCACGCACCGCGGCGTAGGCCTGCTCATCGCCCCGCCCGATGGCCGCCACGGCTTCGGTGGCAGATTCGCCACCCGGCCCCATCCACATCTGCATGAGCATCTCCACCGTGTGCAGCACCGCGGCGTCCATGAGGGTGCGCGGTGAATCAAAGAGCACCGTCGGTGGCGGGTTGTCCACCAGGTAGCGCTGCACCTCGCCTTCGGCCCGGCGCCGCGTGGCTTCCATGCCGATGCGCTGGAGATGGTCATTCGCTCGCTCAGGCTCACCGCGTCGCGCATGAAACGCTGCCAGTGCGCGGTGCAGGACATCGGCCGTGTGCGGATCATCCCAGGGCAGCGCATCGAGTTGCTCTTGCGTCGGCGGGGCCAGCGGCGGTGACCTTCGCAGCCACGAGTCCACGCCCAAGCTGATCGCATCGGCCGCATCGGCCGCATCAAGGCGTTGCGCGGCAATGCGCAGGGCCTGTTCGATGCGCCCCTGTCCGGCCAATTCGATGACGATGGTCCGCACCCCGGCCACCCGAAAATCCGGATCATCGAAACCTTCCCCGTCGACGATGGACAGGGCCGTCTCGAGCTCGCCATGCGCGGCGAGCGCACCCGCCAGCTCGCGCTGATGACCCGGGACCATCGGCACTTCGGCCAGCGCCGCCAGCCTCGCCCGCCACGCATCCGCATCCAGCGTACCCACATCGCGGTCCAGCGCCGGGGCGGGAGCGTCATTGGCCGAGGACCTGGCGCCGTTGCCGGAATCGGCACAGCCCAAAATCGCCAGCATCAAGGCGACCATGACGGCCGCCAGTCCAACGTTGATCTGTTTCAACTCCATCGGTCTCCTCCAGGATTTTCGGCGGCAGGATGGTCGCTCGCTGCTGCTTATTGTCCACCGGCTTGACCGCTACCGCAACCCGCACCGACACCATCACAGCGCCTACGGAGCGTGACGCGTACCACCGGCGCGAACCGGGGTCCTCACACCCCCGCCCCCCCTTGCGGTGACGCCGTTTGGGCCAAGTTGAGGGCAGATGCGCAATGTCGCGTTCGATGATGCCCCTGCTTCCAGCACCGATGGCGTCCTACTCCCGTTGAACAGCGGGCCTCGCCAGCCACTGGCTGAGGGGCCAGACACGGTCGGTGGGGCCGGCGGACATCGCGGGAGTGCGAGCCGACGGCCCCAGCCCGCCTGCCCCCCCGGTCGCATCGACGCTGCGGGCCGTACCTCCGGTCGCCCTCCGCCGCCCCGCCGCGCTGAGGCGGTGGCTTTGTGGTAAAACGCGCGTGCCGATGCCCGGACCCGGCGCTGCGACAGTGGCCGCCGGGTCGCCGGCATCGGCCAAGTACCGGAGCGGCGATCCCGATGGACCTCAAGGCACTGATTCGCGACATCCCCGACTGGCCCAAGCCCGGCATCGTCTTCAAGGACATCACCCCGCTGCTCAAAGACCCCGCCGGCCTGGCCATGGCCGTGGAGCAGATGGTCAACCCCTTCCGCGGCAAGGGCATCGAGCTGGTCGCCGGGGCCGAGAGCCGCGGGTTCATCTTCGGCACCGCCATCGCACAGGCCCTCTCGGCCGGCTTCATCCCCATCCGCAAGCCCGCGAAGCTGCCGGCAAAGACCCGCAGCATCGAGTACGAACTCGAATATGGCACCGACCGGCTCGAAATCCACGCCGATGCCATCGACCGCGGCCAGCGCGTGCTCATGGTCGATGACCTGCTGGCCACCGGCGGCACGATGAAGGCCTGCTGCGACCTGCTCAGCCAGTGCGGGGCCGACCTGGTGGGCATCACCGTGCTGATCGAACTGACCTTCCTGCCCGGCCGCGAAAAGCTGCGCCAGTACGGCGACATCCACGCCGTCATGCGCTTCTGACCCCCGGAAGCGCCCCCGGAAGCGCCCCGGAATCCCCCCCGAAGGTGCCCCGCAACTCACACCCCCACCGCCTTGCCCCCTGCAAGGCGCCGCGGGCCGCGGGGCCCGGCGGGCCGAGCTCTGGCAAACTCGCTATCTTCCAACCCCCCGGCCCCCGGAACACGGCCGGCCCCGAGCCCGATCCTTCCTCTGATGCCCTTACAGCAAAGGTGCAGCGGTGTCCGCGAACGCTTCGGATGCTTCAACCCAAACTGGCGGCGAGCTGCCAGGCTACAGCAGCCTGTCGCAGCGGCCGCTGCACGTGTTGTTCTTCCTGCTGCCGCCGGTGGTGCTCTACGAAGTCTTTCAGCCGATCTACGGCGACCTGGGCGATGGCGCTGGGGCGCGTGACATCATCGCCCGCGGCTACATTCACGAGTTCTTCGACCTGCTGGGCCTGCCGGCGCAGCACGTGCCCATGCTGCTGCTGGTCGCGGTGCTGCTGATCTGGCACCTGCGGCGTCGTGATCCGGTGGCGTTCTCACCGCGGCTCTACGGGCTGATGTGGGCCGAATCGCTGCTGTGGGCCGTGCCGCTTCTGCTGTTCGCCCTGGTCTGGAGCCGCTTCGCCCTCGGCCCGCCCGCCGCAGGCGGGGGGCCGGCGGGAGCCGACGAAGCGCAGATCATCCACATCCCCGCCCTGGCCCGCTCGCTGCTCGATGGCGAGGTGGCCTGGCAGACGCGCCTGGTGCTGGACATCGGCGCCGGGCTGTATGAGGAGCTGTTCTTCCGCCTCATCGGCATCACGCTGCTGCACCTGCTGCTGGTGGACTACCTGGGCATGAAGGATGCCTCGGGCACGGTGGCAGCGATGTTCGCCACCTCGGCGGCGTTCTCGCTGTACCACTTCGGCCCGGACAACCCCATCACGCCGGGTGCCTTCGCCTTCTACATGGCCATGGGCCTGCTGCTGGGCCTGATCTTCGTGGCCCGCGGCTTCGGCATCGTCGCCGCGGTCCACATCCTCTACGACATGGCCGAATCCGCCCTGCGCATGTGGCAGGGCCCATGATGATGTCATCGGGCGCCGGGGCCCACGGTGGCTTGTCCACCAGTGCAAACGCACGTATCCCAGCGCGGCATGGCCGCATCCCAACGAGCAACGAACGCGGGATGGGAGGCGAGAGGGGGGATGATCTCACGCGAAGGCGCGAAGGAAGAAAGGGGATATTGGATTGGGGTTGCAGCAGCATGACTGCCGGCCTTCTTCGCGCCTTCGCGCCTTCGCGTGAGATAATCTCCCTCCCATCTCGCGTTCGTTGGTCGCCAGGATGCGGCTGTGCCGCGCCAGGCCGTCCGGCCCGAGAAGCTTTGGCACACCGCTCAGACCTCGGCGGCGAGCTTCTCGGCCTTGGCCATGGCATCCTCGAGGTTGCCCACGTACATGAACGCGGCCTCAGGCAGTTCATCGCCCTCGCCTTCGCACACGCGGCGGAAGCTGTCGATGGTCTGCGTCAAAGGCGTGTAGACGCCCTCGAAGCCGGTGAACTGCTCGGCCACGTAGAACGGCTGGCTGAGGAACCGCTCGATCTTTCGCGCACGCGAGACGGTGAGCTTGTCCTCCTCGCTCAGCTCCTCGACACCGAGGATGGCGATGATGTCCTGGAGGTCGCGGTAGCGCTGGAGGATCGTCTGCACCTGACGCGCCACCGCGTAGTGGTCCTCGCCGATGATGTTGGGATCGAGAATCCGGCTGAAGGAAGCCAGCGGGTCCACGGCGGGATAGATGCCCTTCTCGCTGATCTCGCGGGCGAGCACGACGAAGGCATCGAGGTGGCTGAAGGCGGTGGCCGGAGCCGGGTCGGTCAGGTCGTCGGCGGGCACGTAGATGGCCTGCACCGAGGTGATCGCCCCGCGCGTGGTCGAGGTGATCCGCTCCTGAAGAGCCCCCATCTCCGTCGAGAGCGTGGGCTGATAACCCACCGCCGAGGGCATCCGCCCCAGCAGGGCCGAAACCTCCGAGCCGGCCTGCGTGAAGCGGAAGATGTTGTCGATGAACAGCAGCGTCTCCTTGCCCGAACTGTCGCGGAACTCCTCGCACATCGTCAGCCCCGACAGCGCCACCCGCAGACGCGCGCCCGGCGGCTCGTTCATCTGCCCGAAGACCATGGCCACGCGCTCGATGACCGCACGCGTCTGCCCGGTGGCATCGGTGAACTGGGCCTCCTTCATCTCCCGCCACAGGTCGTTGCCCTCGCGCGTGCGCTCACCGACGCCGGCGAAGACCGAGTAGCCATCGTGCTCGCGGGCGATGCGCGCGATCATCTCCTGGATGATGACCGTCTTGCCCACGCCCGCCCCGCCGAACAGCCCGATCTTGCCGCCGCGAACGAACGGGCAGAGCAGGTCGATGACCTTGATGCCGGTTTCGAGAATCTCGGTCTTGGGGTTGAGATCGACGAACGGCGGCGGGGCCTGGTGGATCGGCCGCCGCGGCGCATCGGTCACCGCCTCGCCGCGGTCGATGGGCTCACCGAGCAGGTTGAACACGCGGCCGAGCACCTTCTCGCCCACGGGCACCGTCACCGGCGAGCCGGTATCGGTCACCTTCATGCCGCGGACCAGGCCGTCGGTCGAGCCCAGGGCCACGGCCCGGACCTGCCCGCCGCCAAGGTGCTGCTGCACCTCGCCGGTCAGGCGGGTGGCCTCGCCGCCGTCCCTGGGGATATCGACGGTGAGGGCGTTATAGATATCGGGCAGCTCTTCCTCGGAAAAGTGGGCGTCGAAGGTCGAGCCGATCACCTGTGAGATGGTGCCTTGCCTGGCCATGGGGGATTGTCCTCTGTTGAATCCGTGCAGGATGCAGGTATCGCGGCGCCCGCATGCAACGGCGCCGCCACCACGCTGTTTCACCGCTCTGCCCGCCTCCCGGCCAACCGGTCGGCCGGCTGCCGGGCGCGGCGGTGCCCGGCCGCCGGCGGCTTCCAGCACCGCCGCCGGGCGCGCCGACGTATGAGCGGCCTGAATCGCCTTCCCGCACCTTCCGCCGGGCCGGGCTTGTGGGCGCCGGGCTTGCGGGGGGACGGGGGGCGGGGGTGCAATCCGCTCGCGATCAGGGCGAAACACCTTAGCGGTTCCGCAGCCCGATGCCAAGACGGGGTGCGCGGCGGAAGCAGGCAACGCGGAGGCGGCGGCTTACCGGCTTGATTCCCCCGTTCACCATGTTACACTTACACTCCGCTTTCGCACCGCACCATGCCCGTGTGGCGGAATTGGCAGACGCGCCGTCTTCAGGTGGCGGTGGCCGCAAGGCCGTACAGGTTCGAGTCCTGTCACGGGCATTGATTTCTGAGCCTGCATCAGTGCCATTTCGTGCAGGGGGAGGGGTGTGGTGTGAGGCATCCACGGCTATAATGTCGGCGATACATGGAATGGGGTGAACGGATTGGGGTTTTGTCATGCTGGGTGTGGCAGATTTCGTCGAGCGGCTTCCGGCCGGTGCCTCCGCATCGCAATGCCTGATCCTGTTGCCGGCGCCCACGATGCTGCCGCAGCGGTTACTCTGCGAGCTCAAGGGAGCGGGCGTGCGCTTCTCGCTGCTGGCCGAGCCGCCGCGAGTCATGGTCGAGTTGGCCCGGCGGCACGGCGGGGCGGTGATCGTGTGCGAGCCGGCCCAGATCCGCGAGTCCGACTGCCTGATCGAGGCGGTGACGACCTACCACCCGGAGGTGCCCTGCTGGCGCTATTCAGCGCTGGAGTCGCGGCTTTCGCCCTGGGTGCCGATGGATCGCCCCCAGCGCCCGCCGCGCTATGATGGAGACTGGCCCTCGACGTATGGCGATATGTTCGAGGGTCACGGCGGATCGGCATCGGAGCTGATCGCCGAGATACCCGAAGACCCGCATGAGCCCCACGGGCCGGCACGGCAACCCCGCGCCGACCGCCCCGGGCCCGGGGAGGAACCGTGAATCACACCCGACCCAGTAGCCATCAGCCAGAGAGCGGTTCGCACAACGCACCGGATGCCCACACCGACGCCGGCGCGAGGCGGGCCGGGACGCCGCCGTCGGCCCGCGCGGTGATCGTCGGGGTCGATGATGCGGTCTGTCACGATCTGCGGCGTGCCTTCCACAGTGCGCAGGTGCAGATCGAACCGGTCTTCGTCGAGCACTACCTCGCCGCACTGGGGGAGATGTCCGGCCCGGAGCCGGTGGCGCTGGTCATCGGCCAGTACCTGGGGACGGTCGAGACCATGACGGCCAACGCCGCGGCGATGCGCGAGCTGGCGCCCGAGACCCACCTGCTGCTGCTGGTGGATGCCTATCACGAGGACGATGCGGCGATGCTGGTGGGGCGCGGGTTCGATGAATACCTGCTCAGCCCGTTTCAAAGCGCCGCGCTGGGGGCGATACTCCAGAGCCACCTGCCTGGCCGCGGGCAGGGCGCCTCGTCGGCCGCGGACGCCGGGCCGCCCCCGCCGCGCCCCGGTTCGCCGCGGGATCGGACCGGGCCTGCCGATGCAGCCGATTGTGATTCCGATGCCGATGCCGCACCGGCGGCCGATGCCAGCGCGCTGGAGGCGATCAATCATGTGGCCGAGCGTGCCGCGGTCGAAGCCGTGACCCGGCCTGATGCCCCCCCGCCACGGGTGGTCGAGGCCGGAGCCTCACTGCGGTTGACCCGGCCCGAGGATGAGCAGGCCACGGGCGATGAGCATGGCAGCGATGCCTCAGCGTCTGACGCCCCAGCCACGCCCGACACCTCCGACGCCCCCGATGTCCCCGACTCCTGCGGGGCCGCAGCGCAGTTGCTTGGCGACATCGACCTGGTCGAGCGGCTGCTTGACGACCCGGCGGCGATGATCGACCTTGCCATCGAGTTGATCGCGCAGCGCAGCGGCCTGGTCGATGTGTGCTTCGGCCCCGAGGCCCCGGCAGATTCAGGCGCCCAACCCCCGGAGGCGCTACCTTCACCGCAGCCGCCCACCCAGACTCACCGGCAGGCTCCAGCCGAGCCTGCCACCGCATCATCGGACGAGGCCCGCTGCGGGCTGCCTCCCGTGCAGGTGCGGGTCGAGTACGAAGGGCAATGCTTCGGGGTGCTTGCCGCGGCCGAACCGGCCACGGTGGATGACCTGGCCCCCTGGGCCGGCTGGCTGGCCCGCTGGGTGGCGCTGCAACGCCACGTGCGCGAGCTGGCCGCCCAGGCTCTGCGCGACGAACTGACGGGGCTTTACAACCGGCGCTACTTCAACCGGTTTCTCAACCGGGTGGTGCGGCGGGCGCAGCGCGAGCGGTTCTGCGTGACGCTGCTGATGTTCGACATCGACAACTTCAAGCAATACAACGATCGCCACGGCTACGCCGCCGGCGATGGGGTGCTGGTCGACACCGGCAGGCTGATGCAGTCGGTGGTGCGTGCCCACGACGTGGTGGCGCGGATCGGCGGCGATGAGTTCGCGGTGATCTTCTGGGACAAGCAGGAGCCCCGCCGCGCCAACAGTAAGCACCCCCAGGACGTCAGCCAGGCCGCCGAGCGCTTCCAGCGCGCCGTCTGGGAGCACCGCTTCCCCCGCCTGGGCGAGGGCGCCCTCAGCCGGCTGACCATCTCCGGCGGCCTGGCCACCTTCCCCTGGGACGGCCACGAGCCCGAGGACCTGATGCGCGTGGCCGACCGGATGCTTCGCCAGAGCAAGTCCCAGGGCAAGAACGTGATCACCCTCGGCCCCGGCGTCGCCGCCGCCTGCGGTAACGGCGAAGGCCGCACCCAGCCGCATCGGCACGAGCCCTGATATCGGCGCTGCAAGCCGGCGAGCGGTGGTGCTCGCACCGGCGGCTGTGCGCCTGCCGTCCCGGAGGGGGACCAGTCGCCGGTCACAGCGGTGGCGGCGGTGGCGGTTCGAGCAGGGCCCACACCCAGCGGCCGGATTCGTAGCGGATGGGAAAGTGCTGCTGGCGGTCGTCGAGCATCAGCAGCAGTTGGCCCGAGCGGGCGCCGGGCTCGACCTCGAAGCGGGCATCGGGCACGCGCTTGTCCAATTGCACCCGCCACAGAAGGGCGAACCAGGTCTCGACGGTCAGTTCATCCAGGCTCTCGTAGCCCACCCCGCCGAGGTGGTCGAGCACGCGGCGGGTGACGGCTGGATCGTCCAGGGCGCGCAGGTCGCTGAGTTGGCGCTGGATGCGCTGCTTCGAAGCGGCATCGAGCATGGCGTAAAGCCGCTGCGGCTCGCCGCTGCGCAGCGCGGCGAACCAGTCGCTCTTGAACGATTCAAGCCGATCGGCCGCATCCGACCCGCAGCCGGCGGCGCCGCAGAGCATCAGCATCAATGCAAGCACCACCGCCGCCGCAGGGGGAGTCGGCATGCCGCGACGCCAAGACAGCAGCGCGGGCGTGGGATGCTTCTCAAGGCGATTGTCGTTGTTCATCACCGTCTCCGTTCACAGCGCCGGGCACCTCGGATGCAGCGGCCGACTCGCATCGCAGCGCCGATTCGGGCGCAGCCGCCGCGCGGCGGGGGGCCCCGTACACCTTCGGCAAGGTCGCCAGGCTCACCCCAATACCACCTGCCCCCCTGCTTGCGCCACCCCCGGAGGATGGGCATCTGCCTCAGGGGATCGCCGCGAGGGGTGGCGGTCCCGGGTCAATCCTGCGGCGCAAGGACCTGACGGATCCACCCGCCGCCAAGAACACGGTTGCCGTCATAGACGACCACGGCCTGGCCGGGACTGATGGCCGGCTGGGGGGTGTCGAAGTCGACCCGAAGCCGATCCGGATGCAAACTCTGCACGGTGGCCGCAACGGCCCCGCCGTGCGCGCGGCACTGGACGAGGCAGGGGCGAGGCGAGGCCGGGACCTCGGGCAGCAGCCAGTTGGCCTCATCGGCGATCAGGCCCGCAGCGAGGGTCTGACAGCGCGGGCCGACGGTGATGGTGTTGGCCTGCGCATCCTTCTGCACCACGTACACCGGATGGCCCAGCGACAGGCTCAGCCCCCGCCGTTGCCCGATCGTAAAGTGCTGGTGCCCCTGATGTTGACCGAGAACGCGGCCCTCGCCGTCCAGGATCGGGCCCGGCTGGAGCGAGCCCGGTCGCTCGCGGTCGAGCAGGTTCGCATACTGGTTGTCCGGAACGAAGCAGATTTCCTGGCTGTCGGGCTTGTCGAAGACGGGCAGGCCCATTTCCTCAGCCAACTGCCGCACCTGGAGCTTTTCCAGGTCACCGATTGGCAGAAACATGCGGTCGAGCACGTCACGGTCGATGCCGAACAGCACGTAGCTCTGGTCCTTGGCCGTCGAGCGTCCGCGGTACAGGCCGGTGCGGCCATCCGCGGCCCGCTCGAGGCGCGCGTAGTGGCCGGTGGCGATGGCATCGGCATCGATCGAGCGGGCGTATTCGAGCAGTTTGCCGAACTTGAGCCACTGGTTGCACCGCACGCAGGGGTTGGGGGTGCGGCCGGCGTTGTACTCATCGACGAAGTAGTTGATGATGCGGCCGAAGTCGGCACGGAAGTTGATGACGTAAAAGGGGATACCGAGCATCGCCGCCACCAGCCGTCCATCGGCGGCATCGCCCACCGAGCAGCAGCCCTGGCGGTTGGAACGGCCCGGAGAGGGGGAGTTGCCGGGGGTGGAGGGGGCGTCGGTGGGGAGGTCGCAGGCCCCATCATCGCCGCGTTCGATCGAGTCGACGCTGCCGAGGCGCATGAAACAGCCGACCACGTCGTGGCCCTGCTGCTTGAGCAGGGCCGCGGCGACGGAGGAGTCCACCCCGCCGCTCATGGCGACGAGGATGCGTCGGGTTGACCTGGCGGTGGACACTTTGCGGGGCTCGTTTCAACACCGCCCCACCGGCGCCGCGGCAGCGGCGTCCCCGGCGGCGAACAGGCACTTGAGCAGCGGGATTCTACCCCTGCAACTGGCGCCGGTCTCGGCGGTAAGTACGGTGGCGGCCGCGTAAGGCGCATTGGTGGCCGCACCAACGCCCCCCCTGCCCGGAGCCGCCCGGTGGCGGGCTGATGGTACGACGGTTCATCAGCCGATGATGGCCCGAGCCCCCCGCAAGGCCCCGGAAGCCTCCGGAAGGCCCTGGAAGCCTCCGGGCGGCGCGGAACCCCCGGTCACCCCCGGAAGGCTCGAACAGATCCCGGTGGCCCGCAACGGCCCCGTGGCCCCGGCAGCCGCGGATGAAGCGAGCGGTTGTCGCTGTGATGATCGAGCCGTAGAGTAACATGCCGGTCGGGCGCCCCCTGTGGGCACCTTGGCGCGGCGAAGATTGAACCTCTCACACATAGGGAGCACGGTATGTCCAGAGTTGATTGTCGAATGCCGCTTGGGATGGCCCTGCTGGCGCTGGTGGGCCTGGCGCTGGGGCCTTCGGTCGCGGCACAGGCCAACGAGCGCCAGGACCCGGCCCTGCCGCAGGTGCTGTCGCTGGTCCCCGAGGATGCCACCATCGTGGTGGTGGTGCCGAACCTCGAGCAGGTCTCGCGGAAGCTGGCGCTTCTGGAGAACGAGCTCGACCTCGGCGCACCGCCGATGGCCGATGCGCTGGGGTCGCTGCGTGACCAGCTTGGCGCCCGCGGGCTCGACGAGCGCGGCTCGGCCGCGCTGGTGCTGAGCAAACTGCCCATCCCCGAGCCGGGGCAGCAGATGGTCGACGGCGAGCCGGAAGTGCTGCTGCTGGTGCCGGTCACGGATTACGACGCCATGGTCGCGGGCTTCAACGCCGCGGAAGTGGATGGTGGCGTGCACCGGTTCCGCGTGGCCGACTCCGATCCGATCTATGCCCGGCGCATCGGCGGCCATGCCGTGCTCGGCCCCGCTCCCGGCCCGGTGGCCGACCACCAGGGCAGCGAGCAGGCCGCCCGCAGGCTCATCGCCGCCGCCGGCGAAGGCGCAGCGGACACGGTCCGCCGCAGTGATGTCAGCATGCTGGTGAACGTGGCCGAGATCGGCCCGCGGCTGCGCCCGATACTGGAGCAGGTCCGCGACGAGCAGTTGATGATGATGCAGATGATGATGGGCGGTGACAACCAGATGGTCGCTGCCAATACCGCGATCATGCAGATGACGTTCAAGGCCATGGACCTGGCCCTGCGCGACACGCGGGGCGCGGTGCTGGGCCTCGAGGTCGGCGGCGCCGGGGCGATGATGAGCCTGTCGGTGGCCTTCCGCGAGGGCAGCGACATCGCCCGCCACGTGCGCGCCGGTCAGGGTGCCCCGCGGCTGATGGCGCGCCTGCCCAACCGGCCGTTCCTGTTCACCATGGCGGGGGATTCGCGCGCGGTGGACCTCGCCGGCCTGATGGACCTGCTCGCGGCCGATCTGGGCGATGAACTCAAGGACAACGTCATGCTCCAGGGCATGACCGGGGGCCTGGACATGGCCCGACTCAGCAAGGCCACCAGTTCGGTCACCTTCGCCCCGCGCGGCGGGTTGATGGGCCTGATGGCCGGTTTCGAGGGCGTCAACATCTACGAAGTGGAGGACACCGACCGCTTCGTGCAGGCCCATCGCGAAGGCATCGAGCAGATGGCCGAGGTCGAGATGGACATGGGCATGGGCCCGGAGGCGGCCCTGCGCTTCCGCTCGCGATACCAGCAGAACGCCGCCACGGTCAACGGTGTGCAGGTACACCGCTTCAGCGTCGAGATGCAGATGCCGCCCGCGGCGATGGGCGAACTCGGCCCGATGGCGGCCATCCTCCAGGGCATGGGCGGCCAGCAGGGCTTCGTCGCCGCCAGGGGCGACCACGTGGTCGTCACCTCCGGCCAGAACGTCAACCTCGTGCGCGAAGCCTTGCAGGCACTGGAGGCCGACCGGGGCCTGGGCAGCGATGGCGTGATCCCGCGCATCCGCCGCATCGTTGGCATCGAGAACCCCGCGGCCGAAGGCTACGTGGACATCAAGCCTCTGGCCGAGATCGTCGGTGCGATGCTGCCGATGATGGGCGGCCCACAGATCCGCGTGCCCGCCGACCTTCAACCACTGGCCATGTCGGCCGCGACGCGCGACGGTGAGATCACCACGCGCTTCTTCGTGCCGATGTCGATCGGCCGCTTCGTGCGCGACATGGTGGACGTGTTCGAGCAGCTCCAGGAAGCCCCGCCCCCGATGCCCCAGAACGGGGCCCCGCGACCGCCGGCCTTCTGAGCCGCACCGGCTGACGTGATCCCATCCCGCAGCGAACCCGCTCGACCCGCCCAACCGGCGGGTCGAGCTTTTTCTGCACCGTGCGGCCGATGCCGCATGGACGTCCATGCGTGCCCGGCACGATGGGGCGATGCATCCGAAAGGGCGGTGAGGTTACACTGCGTGGCAGCCGGGCCACGGCAGATCGCCGCGGCGGCGCAGGGAGGCCCAGGGCCATGCAGGTTCACATCGTGGATGAAGGGCTCGAACCGGTGCTGCGCAGCGCCTTCCAGACGCTGCGGGAGGGCGGCATGACTGCCGCTGATGCCGCGGACGAACCCGCTGCGCTGTCGGTACGGTTTCAGCGGATGGATGGGCAGGGATGCAGCGTGCGCTTCAATCAGGAAGCCGGCGGCCTGACCGTTCACTACACGGACGTGGCCGCTGCGCTGCGCGGCATGGGCGCAGCGCTGGGCGCTGACCGGCCCGAATCGCTGCGGGATGAGCACAGCGGCTTTCGAACCCTCGGCATCATGCTCGACTGCTCGCGCAACGCGGTAATGCGGGTCGAGCACTTTGAGCGCTGGCTTGGGCGCCTGGCCCTGCTGGGCTTCAACATGGCGATGCTCTATACCGAGGACACCTACGAGTTGCCCGGTGAGCCTTGGTTCGGCTACATGCGCGGGGGGTACTCACCGGATGAGCTGCGGCGGATCGATGCGTATGCGGCGAGCCTGGGCATCGAGATGATCCCCTGCATCCAGACGCTGGGCCACCTCGAGCAGGTGCTGCGCTGGCCGGCCTACAGCGCCATACGCGACACGTCCAACGTCATGCTCGCCGGTGCGCAGGAATGCTACGACCTGATCGAGAAGATGCTCGATAACTGGGCTGCGGTGTTTCAGAGCCGTCGCATTCACATCGGCATGGATGAGGCGATGGGACTGGGGCGGGGGCGGTACTTCGACCGCTTCGGCGTGAAGCCGGCGTTTGACATATTCAACGAGCACCTTGCCAACGTCATGCGCCTCTGCGGTCAGCGCGGCTACCGGCCGATGATCTGGTCGGACATGTATTTCCGCCTGGGCTGTGAAAGTGGAGACTACTACGACCCGGCAACGGTCATCCCCGATGAGGTCCGCCGTGCGATTCCGCCGCAGGTGCAGCTTGTCTACTGGGACTACTACCATCGGGATGAGGCGTTCTACGCCGACTGGATCGCCCGCCACCGCGCGCTGGGGCATGAGCCGATCATGGCCACGGGGGCGTGGACCTGGGGCCGGCCCTGGCACGCCACCACGCGAACCGAGCGCCAGGCCGGCCCGGCCGTGCGCGCCGGCCGCGCAGCGGGCCTGTCGGAACTTCTGGTAACACTGTGGGGCGATGATGGCGCGATGTGCGATACCGACAGCGCCTTTGCCGGGCTGGCGTTCATCGCGGACCTGGCCTGGGGCGGTGACGGCCGACCGCAAGGCATCTCGCCGCGCTTCGCTGCCATATGCGGCGATGACTACGCCGCAGCACGGCTTGCGGGGAAGGTGAGCACCATCGAGTACCCCTCCGGCGATGGCGCCCAGCCGGTGGACACGTGGGCCTGGATGTGGGATGACCCGCTGCTGACACCGCACTGGCGCCACCAGCAGGCTCGCGATGCGAGCTTCTGGGATGCGGCGGTCGAGCATTTTGCGCAGGTCCGCGACGGCCTGGTGGGGCGCGTGGAAGAGGACGTCGGCGCCGGCAACGTGATGCAGTCGCAGCGCATCGCCGACTGGCTTGCGCGCAAGATCGCCCTCCGCCGCGAACTTGAAGAGGCCTATGCCCTTCGCGACCGTGCGAGGCTGCTCGATCTGCTTGACCCGATCGCCCGCATCATCGACCTGTGCCAGGCCTACGGACACGTGCTGCGGCGGCAATGGCTGACCCGCCACAAACCGTTCGGCATGGAGGTGGCCCAGGTCCGCATCGCCGGTCACGTCGAGCGCTGGCGCGAGCTGGCTCGCCGTATCGAGGCCCTGGCCGCCGGCGAGGCCACTTCAATCCCCGAACTGGAGCTGGCCGCACCAGGCCCACCCTGGCCGCAACACGGCGCCTTCCGCCACGTGGCCAAGGGCTCGGTCAGTCCGATCTGAGCGATGCCATCATCCGCGGCGGTCCGAAGAACCCGCCTGCCCCCGCATCCCTCGGCGCGCCCAGCGCCGAGCAGCACCTTGTGCATCCGGCAATCCCTCCGCGCTGTAACACGCAATGGTGGGCTTCGCTCGCAGAGCCTCGCTCTACCCACCCTACATGCCACATGCATCTGTCATGCTCCACCGTCCCTCCGCATGGGCCCGGCTGCCTCCGCCTGCTACACTGGGGGCCCCTCATCAGACAAGGAGGCCCTCATGCCCTGCTTCAACATCCTCGACTTCGGCGCTGCCGGCGACGGCCACAGCTACGACACCGTGCCCATTCAGCAGGCGATCGACCGCTGCCACGAGGCCGGCGGCGGGCGGGTGGTGGTGCCGGCGGGCAAGGTCTTTCTCACCGGCACCTTCCGCCTGCGAAGCTTCGTCGAACTGCACCTCGAGCCCGGCAGCCGCATCATCGGCGGGGCCGAGCGCGCCGACTATCCCAACGATGAACTGCGCTGCCTCGTTGAGGCTTACGATGCCCAGTGCATTGCCATCACCGGCATGGGCAGCATCGACGGCCGCGCCCACCTGCACATGGTCGAGGACCTGCGCTACATCTACCGCGGCAACGTCTGGCGGCCGCGGCTGGTGGGCCTGATCCGCTGCCGGCAGGTCACCGTGCGGGATGTGACGCTCAAGGACAGCGCCAACTGGGGCCTGCACCTGACCGGCTGCGAGGATGTGGTCATCCACGGCATCCGCATCCTCAACGACCTGAAGGTGCCCAACTGCGACGGCATCGACCCCGACCACTGCCGCAACGTGCGCATCAGCGACTGCCACATCGAGGCCGGCGATGACTGCATCGTGCTCAAGAACACCAAAGAGTTTGCCCCGCCGCTGAACGACCGCGACTGCGGGCCGACCGAGAACGTCACCGTCACCGGCTGCACGCTGATCTCGACCAGCGCGGCGATCAAGATCGGCACCGAGAGCGTGGATGACTTTCGCAACCTCGTCTTCAGCGACTGCATCATCAAGAGCAGCTCGCGCGGCCTGGCCATCCAGGTCCGCGACCAGGGCAACGTCGAGAACGTGATCTTCGCCAACATGGTCATCGAGACGCGGCTGTTCGAGGACCACTGGTGGGGCAAGGCCGAGCCGATCTACGTCACGGCCATCCCGCGCTTCTCCCAGAGCCCCACCGAGCCGCTGCCCAAGTGGAACCCCGAGGGCCGCCTCGGCCGCGTGCGCCACGTGCGCTTCAGCAACATCCTCTGCCGCAGCGAAAACGGCGCGTTCATCGCCGGCAGCGAGCAGAGCGTGATTGAGGATGTGGTGCTGGACAACGTGCGCATCGAACTGGACAAGTGGAGCAAGTGGCCCGGCGGCGTACACGACCGCCGCCCCTGCGACGCCCTGGGCCCGGCCTTCCGCGACCCGTCGCAGGACCCGGGCCTGACCCGCCACCCCACCGTCGGCATCTACTGCCAGCACGCCCGCGACATCACCCTGCGCCACACCCGCATCGCCTGGGGCGACAACCGCCCCGACTACTTCCAGCACGCCCTCTACACCGAGAAGACCGAGAACCTGGCGCTGGACGACTTCCACGGCGATGCCGCCCACCCCAACATCGAGGCCCAGGTCATCAACTGACACCTCCCCCACCGCTCCACAGGTTCTGCCGGCTTGGCAGAGCGGTCGGTCCGGGGAGGACGCTGTCGGGGCCGGGACCGGGGCCGGGGGGATGGTTCAGCCGCGTTGACTCATGGGGGTGAAGCTGCGCTCGGTGGGACCGGTGTAGATCTGGCGGGGGCGGTGGATCCTGCTGTCCTTCTCGCGCCACTGCTCGTGCCAGTTGGCGATCCAGCCGGGCATGCGGCCGATGGAGAACATGACGGTGAACATGTTCACCGGGATGCCGATGGCGCGGAGGATGATGCCGCTGTAGAAGTCGACGTTGGGATAGAGGTTGCGCTCCTTGAAGTAGCTGTCATTGAGCGCCACCTCCTCCAGCCGCCGGGCCACGTCCAGCAGCGGATCCTTGAGGTTGAGCCGGGCCAGGAGGGTGTCGGTGGACTGGCCGAGGATGCGCGCCCGCGGGTCGTAATTCTTGTAGACGCGGTGGCCGAAGCCCATCAGGCGGACCTGGCGCTGCTTGACCTTCTCGACGTAGTCCTTGAGGTCGATCTTGTTTTCCACGATCGTCTGGAGCATCTGGATCACCGCCACGTTCGCCCCGCCGTGCAGCGGGCCCCACAGGGCGCAGACGCCCGCCGAGCAGCTTGCAAAGAGGTTGGCCCCGCTCGAGCCGACCATGCGCACAGCGCTGGTCGAGCAGTTCTGCTCGTGGTCGGCGTGCAGGATCAGGAACAGCCGCAGGGCATCGACCACCTCCGGCAGCGGCTCGTGTTCCTTGTGCGGGTGCGAGAACATCATGTGCAGGAAGTTCTCGCAGTAGCTCAGTTGCGGCTTGGGATAGTTGATCGGCCGGCCGATCGAGGCGCGGTAGCTGGCGGCGGCGATGGTGCGGACCTTCGAGATCAGCCGCGCTGCGGCGGACATGAACGTCTCATCGTCCTCCATCTCCATCACGTCGGGGTGGTAGCAGCTCACAGCGTTGATCATCGCCGAGAGGATGGCCA
>PUMS01000322.1 GCA_003551485.1 Phycisphaeraceae bacterium
CCGCCTCGAGCACCGCCTTGAGCAGGCCCGGGCCGGGGCCGGCGCCGCCAACATGGTCGCCGCCCTGGAAAAGGCCTTCGAAACCATCACCACCATGCGCCACCACGCCAGGCGCGACATCGTCCTGTTCACCGACATGCAGCGGGTCAACTTCCCCGACGACCAGGATGCCCGCCTCGCCCGCATCGGGCGCCGGCTCGCCGAGTTGCGCCCCCGTCCCGCCCTCACGCTCATGCACGTGGGCGAGGCGGTGCATGACAACGTGGCCGTCACCGCCGTCCGCACCGTTCCGCAGCGCATCGTCGCCGGCCGCGACGTGCGCATCGAGGCCACGGTCCACAACTTCGGCAAGCGCCCCTACCGCAGCGTCCGCGCCCAGGTGCTGGTCAACGGCACGGTTCGCGGGCAGGTCGGCTTCGACCTGATCGAGCCCGGCCAGAGCGCAACCAACACCGCCGACCTGCTGCTGCGCTTCGACCCGGAGGAGGCCGGCTCCCATCACATCGAGGTCCGCATCGACACCGACCCGATCGAGGCCGACAACCGCCTGCTGCACCAGGTACACGTGCTCGACCACATCCGCGTGCTGCTGGTGGCCGGCGCCGGCCGACATCGCGGCAGCGGCGCCGCCGATGACCTGCTGGCCGCGCTCCAGCCGGCCGCGGCGATCGACCCGGCCGACACCCGCGACCTGTTCCGCGCCACGGTCATCGCCGACCGCGAGCTTCGCGACCACGACCTGAGCCCCTACGCCGTGGTCGTGCTGGCCGATGCCGCGCGCCTGTCACAGCCGGCCGTCGACCGGCTGGAGACCTTCGTCAGCGACGGCGGCGGCCTGCTGATCTTCCCCGGCCATCGCGTGGCCGCCGACGGCCGACACTGGTACGAAGGGCCGCTCTATCGCCAGGGCCGCGGGCTGATGCCCTCACCCATCCTGGGTATCGGTGAGGCCGCGGCCGATGCCGCCGGCACCGCCCGGCCGGTGCACGTGGCCCGCCAGGCCTTTGACCACGAGGCCCTTCGCCTGTTCAACGACCCCGAACAGGAAGACCTTTCGGTGCTGCGGTTCGTGCGCTGGTTCGAGTATCACCCCCGCCCGCCCTCGGCCGCGGGCCAGCAGGTGACGGTGATGGCCCGGTTGAGCAACGGCGACCCGTTCCTGATGGAAAAGACCTTCGGCGCCGGCCGGGTGATCCTGGCCGCGGGCCCGGCGGAGGTGGGCTGGGGCTACATGCCGCTTCGGGCCAACGTCTTCGTGCCCCTGGTGCAGCAACTGGCCAGCTTCCCCGCCCTGCGCGCCCAGCCGCAGCGGAACCTGAGTGTGGGCGAGCCGATCGTGGCGGTCTACGACCGGGAATGGATCGGTGAGAACGTCACGCTGCACGTCACCCCCCTGGGCCAGTCCGAGCCGGCCGAGCGCTACAGCCTGCCGATCCGCGACCGCGGCGGCCGCGGGGTGGGCGAGTTCACGCAGACCTGGAAGCCGGGTCTTTACAGCCTCACCGGGCCCGAAGGTGAAGCGACGCATTTTGCGGTCAACGTCTCGCGCTCGCAGTCGGACCTCGAGCAGCTCGATGAGCAGCGCATCGAGCGCATCGCCGAGCTGCTCGATGCCCAGGTGGTGCGCAGCTCAGAGGAATTCCTCGATGAGCAGCGCCAGCGCCGCTACGGCCGCGACATCTGGCACTGGTTCCTGCTGGCGGCGATCTTCCTGCTGGTGGCCGAACTGCTGCTTCAACAGGTTCTCACGCGATGGCGAAGCTGATGCACGCACGAGCCTTCATCCCGCTGCGCCTGCTGCTGGTGCTCACCGCCCTGGTGCTGGTGGTGGCTGCGTCTTCCTGGGGGCTGCAACTGATCGAGCGTGCGGGGCTTGAGCTTCGCTTCAGTGGCATATTGCCGGTGGGCTGGGGCCTGCTGCTGGCGTCAGTGGCCGGGGCCCTGGCCTACTGGCTTTACCGCCGCGAGCTGACCCCTCGCGGCGCGCGGGCGCTTCTTCCGGTGATCCGCGCCGCCGCGCTGGTGCTGCTGATCCTCATGCTCACCGGCCCGACGCTGCAGCGCCGCACCGAGATCGGCGAGAAGGGCCGGGCCCTGATCTACGTCGATGCCACCCAAAGCATGGAGGTCACCGACACGCAGATGCCCGCCGGCCGCAAGCTGCTGATCGCCCATGCCCTTGGCTGGCTCGGCCCGGCGGCGCTGGATACCACGGTTGCCGAGGCCGCCGAGACGCTGTCCCGCGCGGCCGAAGCCGCCGATGAACTGGCCCGCCACAGCGGCGATGCTCAGCACGCCCGCCAACGCGGCCGGCGGCTGATCGAACTGGCCCGTGAGGTGGCCCAGCGCCTCGCAGAGCACGACCAGCCCATCCGCCCGCCCCACGCCCAAAGCGAGGGCCCCACCGGCGAGGTGGCCCTTGAGAGATGGACGCGCCCGCGCACCGATGATCCCGGCCGGCTCGGCCAGGCCGCCGGCGGGCGACCCTCCGCCAGCGGGTCGCACCCGGGCCTGGAGCGCGCAATGCGGGCCGGCGAGGGCCTGCGCATCCGCGGGTTCCTCCACCCCCCGCGCCCGGGTGATTACGAATTGCTTCTGGAGGCCCCCGGCCCGGCCCAACTGCGCATCAGCGCCGATGGTGAAGCGCACAACGCCCAGCGTCTGCCCGAAGGTCGCCGCACCGTGCGGCTGGAGTCGGGCCGGGCGCACTATTTCGAGGTAACCGCCATCGCCGACGAGGCCGGCGCGCTGCAACTCGGCTGGCGCAAGGGCGAGGATCGGTTCGAACAGCCCATCCCCGCAGCCTACCTCTCACCCTACACCGAGCCGGCCGAGCACGACGACCTTCGGCCACAGGTGCTGGCAAGGCTGAACGAGGACATCATCGCCCCCGCCGGCCAATGGGCCGAGCAGCCGCCCCCGCCCACCGCGCAGGCGCTGCAGGCACTGGATGCGATCCGGGATGCCACCCTCGAGCTGCGCGACACACTCGAAGGCGCCTTCGAACGGCAGGTACACGATCTGCTCACCCGTGATGAGGAAGGCCGCTACCGCGAAGCGCTGGAACGCTTCGACCAGTACGACCGCTGGAAGCGCGCTCAGCGGCTGCTGCTGATGGATGGCGGATTTGTCACAGGTCTGCTGGAGGATTACGAAGTCGAGTTGAGGCCTTTCGGTATCGAGGAAACGGACCTCTTGTGGACCAGCCGCGCTGAGGACCGCCCCCTGGTGCCCGACGTGCTCGACGCCGACCCCACCGGCCCGCGCACCGACCTGGCCGCACCGCTGCGACACGCCGCGCGCGGCCGGGACCCGCTGCCCGGCCGGCGCCCCGACGGTGGCGACGATGCCGACACCGATCGCCAGCCCGGCGGTGACGATGCCGGCCCGACCGACGTTGGCCACGAGCACACCGTGGTCATCCTGCTCAGCGATGGCCAGCACAACCACGATGAGCCCGGCGCCCGCTCGCCCGAGCAGGTCGCCCGCGACCTGGCCGCGCGGGGCGTCCACCTTCACACGATCGGCTACGGCGCTGCCCGTCCGCCGCGCGACATGGCCCTGCTGGGGTTCCGCGAAGTGCCCGAGCAGGTCTTCCGCGAGGGCAAGCTCACCGGCAAGGTGCGCATCTATGAGGCCATGCCCGGCGGCCTGCCTTACACCCTGCAGATCGAGCACGAGGGACGGATGCTCTGGCAGCAGCCGATGGTGACCCGCGCCATTCCCGTGGATGTCTCACCCGAAGCCCTGGTACGCGAGGTCGAGTTCGCCATCGACGTCGAAGAAGCCGCCCGCGCTGCGCAGATGCTCGACGGCGATCAGCTCAAGGCCAGCAGCGTGCCGCTGACGTTGGATGTGAGCATCACCGAACTGCCCGGCGAGACCGACCTGGACAACAACACCGCCGTCCTGATGACCCGCGTGGTCGACCACCAGCGGCGCGTGCTGCTGATCGACGGCCGGCCGCGCTGGAGCTACCGCTTCCTTCGCAACATGTTCCGCCGCGACCCGCAGTGGCAACTCAATGCCGTGCTGCCCGATTTCACTGAATCGCCCGCGGGCCGGCTTCGCCGTGGCGAGGGCGAGGGCATGTTCCCGCCCGACCGCGAGGCGCTGTTCACTTACGACCTGATCATCTTCGGCGAACTGCCCCGCGAGCTGTTCCGTGAAGAGGAGCTTCAGTGGCTGGCGCAGTTCGTGCTCTTCCGCGGCGGGGGCATGATCCTCGTCGATGGCCCGCGCGGCCACCTGCGCGACTATGCCGACTCACCCCTGGACCTGCTGCTGCCGGTGCGCTGGGCCCAGCAGCCGCTTCAGAACCCCGACCTTCAGTTTCGCGTGACCGACCTGGGCGATGACTTTCCCGCCCTCGCACTCGATGGCGACCCTGATCGCAAGGCCCGTACGTGGGCGAACCTGCCCACCCCCCACCACCTGCCGCAGGTTGACCCCCTGCCGGGCGCGGAGGTGCTCATCGAAGCCGAGCAGCGCGGCCGGCACCTGCCCGTGATGGTCGCCCGCTCGACCGGCGCCGGCCGCGTCTTCTACAGCGCCACCGATGAGACCTTCCGCTGGCGCGACCGCGTGGCCGATCGCTACGAGTCCGCCTTCTGGCCCTCCGTCGCCACGTGGGTAATGGAAACGCCCTTCCACGTGCGCGATGAGCACGTGGCCCTGGGCCTGGACCGGGTCAGCTACGAGCCCAACCAGCCGGTGTCGATCCGCGCCCGCCTCTACGACCGCGACGCCCGCCCCATCACCCAGGCCCAGGTCGAGGCCCGGATCATGCGCGGCGAGGAGGTGGTTCGACGGGTCGAGCTCGAAGCGCAAGATCACGAAAGCGGATTGTTCCTGGGACGCACCGCCACGGGCGAGGGCGAGCGGCTCGAACCCGGCAGCTACACCGTCGGGCTCGAGGTCACCGACCGGCCGGACATTTCGACCACCGCCCAGACCGTCTTTCAGGTCCTGCCCCGCACCGCCGTCCAGGGCGAACGGGCCCTGGTCTACCTCAACGAGGCTCGGCTTCAGCGCCTTGCCCGCGAGGGCGGCGGGGCCTACTACCGCGAAGAACAGACCCCCGCCCTGCTCGGTAGGCTGAGCGGGCAGGTCGAGCGGCGTACCATAGTGGAAGAGATTGCCCTCTGGCGTCACTTCGGCTGGTTCGCGGTCATCATCGGCCTGCTTACCGTCGAGTGGATCCTGAGAAAGCGAGCGGGCATGATTTGATCCAGGCCCCTGCCGACCCGCCCGGTTCCACGCTCGAGAGAGGAGCCGCCAGCCATGACCACCGCCACCATCGAGCCGATCACGCTGGACAAGCTCAAGGCGTTCAAGAGAAGGCGACGCCTGCTGCTGCTGCTGCGCGGCCTGTGCGCGGGCATGGTCACGCTGCTGGTGAGCATGACCTTCGTGGCCGTGGTCGATCTGCTCATTCCCCTGGGTGACACGGTGCGCACGGGCATGAGCGTCGGCGCCTACGGCCTGACCCTGGCGGCCATCTGGTTCACCAGCCTTCGCATGCTGGTGCATCGCGAAAACCCGCGCGAGCTGGCGCGGCTGGTGGAGGCGGCCGAGCCGGGCCTGCGCGAGGACCTGATCTCCGCCGTCGAACTGGGCATGGCCGATGACCGGGCCGCCTACGACTCACCGGCCTTCCGCGGCCTGCTTCAGCGCGACGTGGCCAACCGCATGCGCTACGTGCAGGTCGGGGCCCTGCTGCCGCCGAGCCTGGTCTTCACCTGGGTACTCAGCGCCTCGATCGCCATCCTCACCTGCCTCACGCTGCTGATGCTGCCCGACACCCCCTTCCGCCACATGCTCGCCCGGGCGCTGGTGCCCACGGCCAACCTCGAGCGCGTCACCGCCATCCGCATCACGCTGCTCGAACCCGGACCGGATGACCGACTCGTGGCCGAGGGCGACACCGTCGATATCCGCGTGCAACTGCACGGGCCCGAGCCCCGCCGCGGTGTCAAGCTGCATACCCGCACCGCCGACGGCGCCGCCGAACAGACGTTCATGGAAGCGCTCGACGACCGCCAGTACCTGTCCCGCATCCGCATCGACGACCAGCGCATCAGCTTCCGCATCACCGCCGGCGACGCCGTCACCCGGCGCTACCAACTCGAGCCGGTACCCCGGCCGCGCCCGGTGGCCTTCATCAAGACCTTCGACTACCCGGCCTACACCCGCCTGGAAGACGAGACGGTCACCGAATCGCACGGCAACATCGAGGCCCTCAGCGGCACGCACGTCACCCTCATCATCCAGGCCGACCAGCCGCTGGACAGCGCCCACATCCGCTGGCAGCGCGGCGACGGTGAGCACGTCGAGCGCCTTCGCCCCCACGGCGAGGATGCCGCCATGGTCCGCTTTCAGGTCCAGGACGGCGACGACGGCGCCCGCGAGCGATACAAGGTCGATCTGACGGCCCGCGAGACCGGCTTTGGCAACCTTTACAGCCCCGAATACCAGGTGCGGGCCATTCCCGATCTGCGGCCCTCGATCCGGCTGGACAAACCCGAAGGCAACGTCACCGCACCGCCCGACGCCGTGATCGAGTTCGCCGGCGAGGCCGAAGATGACATCGGTCTGTCACGCCTGCTCATGCTCGTCGAACGCGACGGCCGCGCCAGCGAGCACGTCCTGGCCACCGACCCCCCGACGCCGCACGCGTTCAAACATCACCTGGACCTGTTCGAGCTGGGCCTGCGCCCCGGCGACCGGCTCAACGTCCGCTTCGCCGCGCTGGACCTTCGCGAAAGCCGCAGCGAATCGACCGAGGTCACCGTCCACGTCGCCTCGCCCGGCTTCGACCCCGAACGGCTCATCCCCGTGCAGACGCGCGCCCGGGCCCTCGAGCAGGTCGCCGCGCTGCAACGCGGTGCGGCGGTGCTGACCCAACGGCTCAAAGACCACGTCGAAGGGGCGGACAAGGACGATGCCGCCCGGCGCCGCCATGCCATCCACGAGGCCGTCGCGATGCTCGATGAGCTCCAATCGCTGGCGGAAAAGGCCGACCGCGCCACCCTGCGCGCCCTCGCTGCCGCCGCGCCGGGCCGTGATGCGGCCGACCTGCTGCGCATCGCCCGCCGGCTGGCGGTCATCGAACGGCTTCACCTCGACCCGGCCCGTGCCGCGCTCGATGCGGCCGTGCGGGCTGACGCCGCCCAGGCCGCCGCGCTGATGCACCGGGCCGTCGAACTGGCCGCGCCCACGCCGCAGATCGCCCGCCAGGCGACCGATGCCCTGCGGCCGATCCACGCCGCGGCTCTGGCAAGCGTCATTCACGCCGACCTTCAGCGCCTGCTGCGAAACCATCAGCAGTGGGACCGTACCGCGAGGATGCTCGCCGATGATGCCCAGGCCGCCGCTGAAAGACTCGCCCGCGGCCATCTGGTCAACGCCGGCCACATGGAACAGGTGCGAGAGATCATCCAGACACTGGGCAAGGACCAGGATGAGCAGATCGGCTTCATCATCGACCGCGTGCTCAACGACTGGCAGGAACAGCGCCGCGCGTGGATCACCGCGCCCGATGCCGACCTGGCCACTCTCCAGCAGGCCAACCACGAGCTTGGGCGCACGGCTGCGACCGCCATGCAGCGCCTGCTGACCGTGCATCGCACACTCATCGAGCAGCTTGACAAGGCCCGCACCGACCTCGATGAGCAGGTGTTCGGCGTGCTCGCCCGCCATGTTGACCGGATCGAGGCGCTCGATGACACCGCCATGCGGCAGAACGGCATCACTGCCGCGGCGATGTACCTCGACAAACTCAGTGCCATCGAGCGGGCTCGCCCCGTGGGCGATGCCACCTTCATCGCCGATGCCGCTACCACCGCCCGCGGCATGGCCCAGGCCGCCGCCGCCCCACCCCAGCAGGACGCGGCGGCCATGCGACGGGTTGCCGAGGCCTACAAGGTCCTCGAAGCCGGCCACCAGGTGCATGAACTGGCCACCGCCCTCAACGAACTGCTCAAACTCGAACGCTGGGACCGTCGCGTGCCCCGCGCGGCCACCGATCATCCCGCCGACTGGCGCTTCGCCCGCCAGCGCGAGCAACCGCTCTCAGACCGCCTCAGCCACCCCGCCCTGCCCGGCGAGGCCGCCCCTGCCATGCGCCAGGCGCTTGCCGGGGACGCCGCCGCCACCGTCGCCAGCGAGATGAACGCCCGTCTCGGCGCCACCCGCGCGGCCGAGGACATCGAGCAGCCGCTGCGCCGGGTCGCCGACGAGGTCGCCGCCGTGCTGGCCATGATCCGCCCGGCCATGGCGCAGGCGCGGCTGGAGGCCGCCCCCGATCAGCGCGAGCTGCCCGAGCAGCTCGCCGAGCTCGCCCATGACATGCAGGCGGCACAGCAGGCCATGGCCGATCTGGCCGACCGCGCTGCGGCCGCGGATGACCCCGACGTCGCCGCCGCCGAAGCGGCCGAACTGGCCGCAAACCAGCAGGCCATGCAGCAGCAGATGGCCGATCTGGCCGATGCCCTGGCCCGCCAGATGCGCGAGCACGACTTCATGGATCAAGAGGGCCGCCAGCGCATGCGCGACGATGCCGCCGCCGCCGCCGCGCTGCGGCACGCTCACGACCGCGCCCGCGAGCTGCTGGAAGAAGCCGGCGCTGCCATCGACCCGCAGCGCCAGGCCCGGGCACTCGAACAGGCCGCGCAGCAGCAGGCCGATCGAGGCGAACAGGTCGACCTGCTTGCCCGCCACTTCGATGCGCGGCGGAGAGGCGAGCCGGAGCCGACCCGAACCGAGCTTCGCCAACTCGAACGTGCCCTGGGCCTGCAACAGCACCTGGATGAACGCTTCGATCGCCTCGAACTGCTGGCCGAGATGGGCCGCATGGACGGCGAGCAGTTGCGCCGGCGCCTCGAGGAGGAACTGCCCCAACGACGACCCATGCAACGAGAGCTCGATCGCCTGGCCGAACAGGTGCTCGAGGAGGTCGCCGACCAGTTGGCCGAGGTGGCGCGCGAGCAGGGCCAGATCGGTGCCCGCTTCGAGCAGGTGGCCGCGCAGCAGGATGAGGATGCCGCCGCCGCCGTCGAGCAGGCACGGCGCATCAGCCGCGAAGCCGAGCAGATGGGCCGCGAGCACGTCCCCCAGCTCGAGCCGCGCGCCCGCCAGGGCGGGGTCGATGCCCGCGACCCCCTCCAGCAGGCCGCGCAGCGCCTCGAGGAAGCGGGCGGCATCGGCCCGCAGCTCGATGACCGGCCCGACCCACGCCAGCTCCAGCAGCAGCTCGATGAGCTTGCCGACATCCTCCAGCAGGCCGGTGACCGGCTGGATGACGCGGTGCAGCGCGGCCAGGAGGCCGTCGACGCCGCCCGCCAACGCCGCGAGGCCGCGGAAGCCGAACTCGAGGCCGCCCGGCAACAGCGCCGGGCGCCGCAAGACAACGCTGCACTTCGACGCCTCGAAGCCGCCTCCGCACAGCGCCACGCCCAGGCCGCCCGCGATGAAGTCGCCCAAGCCGCCGCCGCCGCACAGCGCCTGGCGCAAGAGGCCCGGCAACTCCAGCAACAGGCCGACCAGGTCGCCCGCGCCGATGAGCCCCTGCGGGCTGAAGCCGCCCAGCAGCAGCAGGCGCTGGCCGAAGCCGCCGATGAGGCCGCCCGGCAAGTCGACCTGGCCGCGCAGCACCGCCGGCAGTTGGGCGACGATGGACGGGCCGAGCAGTTGCAGCGGGTGGCCGAAGCGCTGCAGCGCCTGGCCGCCGAGGATGCTCAGCACGCTCGACAGGTCATCGAACAGGCCCCACGCGAGCAGGTTCGGGACATCGCCGAGCAGATGCAGCAGGCGCTCGACCGGCAGCAGCAGCACCTCGCCGACGCCCGCGATCCCCGCCCCGATGCCGATGCCCCCGCCGACGGCCCCATCCCCCCCCCTCAGGCCATCGCTCAGGCAGCGCAACTGGCCGAATCCAACGAGGCCGTCGACCAGTGGCTGGCCCGCACACTCCACGAACTCGAGCGCGCCCAGCGCCAGCCGCCACCCGAGGCTGCCGACCAGCGCATCGCTCAGGCACCCCAGGCCCCGCAGGCACCTCACGCGGGCGAACCCGCACCCCCCGGCGCAACCGACCCGGCCCCCGGCGCGCCGGGCGAACCGGGGGCGCCGGGCGATGCACCCGGCCAGGGCGCCCAGGATGGCGCTGGCCCCGCAGGCGAACCCGGCGCACCAGGCGCTGAAGACGCAGGGCAGCCCGGCGCCGAACCCGGCGCACCCGGTGCTGAAGACGCAGGGCAGCCCGGCGCCGAACCCGGCGCACCAGGCGCTGAAGACGCAGGGCAGCCCGGCGCCGAACCCGGCGCACCCGGTGCTGAAGGCGCAGGGCAGCCCGGTGCCGAACCCGGCGCGCCCGGCGCTGAAGGCGCAGGGCAACCTGGTGCCGAACCCGGCGCACCGGGCGCTGAAGGCGCAGGGCAGCCTGGCGCCGAACCTGGCGCACCAGGCGCTGAAGGCGCAGGGCAGCCTGGCGCCGAACCCGGCGCAACCGGCGCCGAAGGTGCAGGCCAACCCGGCGGCGAACCCGGTGCGCCAGGCGCCGAAGGTGCAGGCCAACCCGGCGGCGAACCCGGTGCGCCAGGCGCTGAAGGTGCAGGGCAGCCCGGTGGCGAGCCCGGCGCACCCGGCGCTGAAGGTGCAGGGCAGCCCGGTGGCGAACCCGGTGCGCCAGGCGCTGAAGGTGCAGGCCAACCCGGCGGGCAACCCGATGGCCAGCCCGCGCCCCCCAGCCCCGGCGCCGAAGCCCTCGCCGCCGGTGCCGCTGCGGTCATGCAGGAGGCGATGCAGGCCCACGCCCAGGCCATGCTCGACCACCTCGGCGAAGCCGCCGCCTCAGCCTTGCAGGAGGCCATGCGCGCACAGGCACAGGCCATGCAGGGCGAACCCGGCCAGGGCGCCGGGGACGGGGAGGGCGAGGGCGCTGGCGTTGGCGGCGAGCAGGGCGGGGCGCCCCTGACCCAGGGCGACTCCGCCGGCGGCGGATCAGCGGCCTTCGCCGACGACCTGCCTTATGAACTGGACGAGCATGCACGCCGGCCTCAGGCCAATGGCCGCGCCTGGGATGAACTGACGCCGCGACAGCACCAGGAGCTTCGCCGCGGACGCGATGACCGCGTCTCCAGCGAGTATCGCGAACAGGTTGAACTCTTCCGCCGCGCTGTCGCAGAACGCGCCCGGCGCCAGCAGGCCGCCCAGCAGGGAGACGATGACTGATGCGACCCCTCACCGCCCTGCTCGCGCCCATTGCCGCCGCACTGGCCCTGGCTGCCCTGCTTCTGCCCGCCGCCGCCCCGCCGCTGACTGCGGTCGCGGCCCGCGCCGGGGCGGGGGCGGGGGACGCGGGCGGTGACCAGCTCGATCGCGACATCGACAAGGCCGTCGCCAGGGCCGTCGACTTTCTCATCGACCAGCAGAACGACAACGGCGCCATCTGCGACGACTACCCGCGCCACGCCACCACCATGACCGCCCTGTCGCTGCTGGCCATGGCCGCCGTGGGCCACCAGCCCACGGACATGACCGCCGAGGGTCAGGCCATGCGCCGGGCACTCAATTACGTGCTCCAGGAGCACCTGCAGGATGAGGAGGGCTACTACGGCGCCGCCGATGGCTCGCGCATGTACGGACACGGAATCGTCACTCTCATGCTGGCCGAGATGCTGGGCATGGGCATCAGCGCCGAGCAGGACCGCCTCATCCGCCGGCGCCTCACCGGCGCCATCGACCTGATCCTGCGCTCGCAGCAGGTGAACAAGGCTGACCGGTTCGAAGGCGGCTGGCGCTACCTGCCCGACGCCCGTGACGCCGACCTGTCGGTCACCGTCTGGCAGGTGATGGCCCTGCGCTCGGCCCAGAACGCCGGCATCGAAGTTCCCGCCGAGGCCATCGACCTGGCCGTGGATTACGTCGAGCGCTCATTCGTCAGCACACGCGGCGACCGGGGCGGCTACACCTATCAGCCCAACCAGGGCCTGCAGGCGCGTCACGTGACCACCACCTCGATGGGCCTGCTGTCGATGCAGGTCTGCGCCCGGTACGATTCGCCCCAACTCTCCGCCGCCGTCCGCTGGCTCCAGGCCAACCCCCCACGCTGGGGCAGCCGCTGGCTGCTCTACGGGCTCTACTACTACTCCCAGGGCATGTACCAGTACGCCGAGGGTCTGCGCCTCGAGGGAGAAATGGAAGCCGGCGACCGCCTCGCCGCCGAGGCCATGAACGTCGTGACCGACCTGCTGCTGCCGCGCCAGCAGCCCGATGGTTCCTGGCAGAGCCGCGATGGCAGCGAGCGGAGAGCCGGCAAGGTCTACATGACCTCGATGGCCGTGCTGAGCCTCTCGGTCAAGTACCACTTCCTGCCGATCTACCAGCGCTGACCGGGCGCACGTGGCCGCCGGCTGACACGTGCCCCGACCCGTCGTGGTGCAGTCCTCCAGCCTGTCCTGAAGATCCTTCCTCTCCCCACGGCAGTCGGCCATGCGGCTGCGCCGCACCCATGAGAGTGAGAATGGCGGCATGAGCGACTCCCGGAGGGAGAGGGAGTTTCTTCAGAGCCGAGGTGAGCAAGAAACCTCGCCATCACCCGCCCGCTCGCCCGGCGCTGTCCATCGCGCGGCGGAGGCGGCGCTGGATCATCCAGTCCGCCGCGGCATCCGGCAGCAGCCGCAGCAGGCAAAGCCGTCTGGCGATGCCGCGGCCGACGGGATAGCGGCGGCGGGGACGCGGTGAGCTGAGGGCGTGACCGACGGCATTGACGGCCAACTCGACCGGGTCAGCGCCGGCCGCCGTCCGCTCGATGTAACCACGCATGGCCGACAGCAGCGGGGCGTATCGCTGCCGAAGTGACTCGCCGGCCTGCTCGACCAGCGCTTCGGTCTCTGGCATCGAGCGGTCCCATATCGGAGTGGCCAGCGGGCCGGCCTGGATCAGGGCCACGTGGATGTCCTCCGCGGCCAGTTCGCGGCGAAGCGAGTCGCTGAAGGCCTCCATCGCATGCTTGGACATCGCATACGGCCCCAGCAGCGGCGAGGCCACACGCCCGCTGATCGAGCCGACGTTCACCACCCGGCCCCCCGGCCGCGGGCGGCGAAGAAGTGACAGCATCGCCTGCGTAACCGCCACCTGTCCCACGACGTTGACCTCGAACTGCTCGCGCAGCCTCTGGATCGGGATGCACTCGATGGGCCCGGCCACCACGATGCCGGCGTTGTTGACCAGCCCATGCAGGCCCGGCAGGTTGCGCGCATCGACCTGCCGGGCGATCATCTCGGCCGCGGCGGCGATCTGACCGGCATCGGTCACATCCAGCATCAACGGCACAATGCGGCCCTCACCGGCCGAGCGAAGCTCCGCGGCGGCCTCCTCGCGACGCACACCGGCGTAGACCAGCCAGCCATCGCCGGCCAGGTCGAGCGCGCACGCTCTTCCGATGCCGGACGAGGCGCCGGTGATCAACACAGCGCGGCTTGGGGGATTCATCAGGTGTACTCCCGATCGGACGCTCCAAGCCCTCCGGCAGACGGTGCGGCGGGCGGCCTCGGCATCCCGGCCACGATAGGGGATGCACCCCCCGCGGTCGATGCCGGCCATGCGGTGAGGTTACCGACCGCCATTGACGGCCGGTACTTGTCCTGTGTCGCCAGGATGGGCGTTCACGAAGGCGCGCACCGCCGCCACGAGTTGGTCGAGGTGGTCATCGGTCATGTCCGAGCGCAGCGTGATGCGGATGCGCGAGGCGCCTCGGGGCACCGTCGGCGGGCGGATCGCCGGCGCCAGGATGCCGGCATCGGCCAGGTGCCTTGACAGGGCCAGGGCACGTGAGGCGGTGCCCACCACCAGGGGGATGATCGGCGTCACCACCGCATCCGGCCCCGGTGAAGCACACAGCCCCGTATCCGCCAGGCGACGGCGCAAGCTGCGGCTGAGCTGCTCGAGGCGCCGGCGTCGCCAGGGCTCAGCCTCGATCACCCCGACCGCCGCGCTGATCGCCGCGGCCTGCGCCGGCGGCACGGCCGTGGTGTAGATCAACGGCCGGGCGCGGTTGATCAGCGTGTCGATGACCACCCGCGGGCCGGTGATCAGCCCGCCAAGACCGCCCAAAGCCTTCGAGGCGGTGCTGACCACCACGCCCCGGCCGGCCAGGGCCCGGTCCACGCCCTGGAGCTCGCACAGGCCGCGCCCACCCGCGCCCAGCACGCCCGTGCCGTGGGCCTCATCGACCACCACGATCGCCCCGTAGCGGTCGGCCAGCTCGAGGATCGCGGGCAGGTCGGCCGCATCGCCATCCATCGAAAAGATGCTGTCGGTGACGATCCACCGCCGGCCGCGTCCGGCGGCGGCGTGGCGGGCCAGCAGGTGTTCGAGCCGGTCGAGCCGGCCGTGGGGATAGGTGCGCATGGCCGCTGCGCTGCCGCGGGCGGCATCGATCAGGCTGGCGTGGTTGAGCTTGTCCAGGCACAGCAGGTCATCGCGGCCGGGCAGGGCCCACAGCACCGCGAGGTTGGCCATGTAGCCGGTGGGCAACAGCAGCGCGGACTCGGCGTGCTTGAACCGGGCGAAACGCTGCTCGGTCTGCTCGTGGATGGGCAGATGACCGCTGACCAGGCGGCTGGCCCCGCCGCCCACCCCGTACCGCCGCGTGGCCTCGATGGCCGCCTCGCTCAGCCGCCGGTCCATCGAAAGGGCCAGGTAGTCGTTGCCGGCGAAGTTGAGCAGCGAGCGCGGCGGGTCGCCCACGGTGAGCATCGGCGGCGGGCCCGGCACGGCCACCCGCAGGCTGCGCAGCATCTCCGCCGCGGAAAGCGCCCGCAGGTCCCGGGCAAGCTCATCGAGCCAGCAGGACATCACAAGGCTCGGGGGCGGGGGCGCATGGCAGGGTTCTGCGCAAAGGCCATTGGGGCAACCTCGCCTCGAAAGGGGTCCGGCGCGGCAGCGAGCCAGTGGAACGCACGCTTGCACGCGCGGGGGCTCGCAGTCTGCCGACATCCGCCGGTCGGCCCGCCGTCGCTACGTGGCGGCGGGGCGGGTGGGGGCGGGTGAGGGCTCACTCGGGGGAGGAGGCCCTCGGCTGGCGCCGTTTCTTCGGCGCGGCAGCCGACGTCGCGGCCGGTGCCGCGGCAGCCCCGGCCCCGCTCTGGGCCTCGGGCGCCAGCACCTTTTTCATCAGCCGGCCGACTTTGAACTTGACCGTTCGCTTCGGTGGCACGGGCACCGGGGCGAGGGTCTTGGGGTTCTGGGCGATGCGCGCCTGGCGCTGCTTGACCTCGAAGACGCCGAAGTCACGGAACTCCAGACGGTTGCCCTTACCCAGTTCCACGATGATCCCATCGAGGAAACTCTGAACGATCTGCTTGACCACCACCCGCTTATGCCCCGTGGCATCGGCGATGTGGTCGATCAACTCCTTCTTGGTTACTGTCGCCATGGCAAAGCCCTGCCTCATGCGGACGCCGCGAAAGATACCCCTGCCGGCCGCCCGGCATCCAGGAAGAAAGCGAAATCGCCAAAACATCACACGTGCTCCGAGCCCCTCGGAGCCGACGCCAAGTATGCCATGAATCGCACCTTGGGTCAAGCCAAATCTCGCGGGCGGGCTGCTTTAGCGTCCCGCGGCCCCCGCGGCCGCGATCGGGGCCCTCTCCAGCCATGGCAGGAGAGGGGGCACCCCGCGGGGCCTCTCCAGGCCCTCAGACCTCAGGTGCCGGGGCGGCGCCTGTCCGCCGGCGCCTTCCCCGTGCGGTCCGGACACGGGTGGCCAGGCCACAACTGCCGCCCGGTGCCCCGGCCCCGCGCCACCGCCCTTCGCCACCGCCGCCCCGACGATCGCCGCGATTCACGGCGGTGCATGGCGCCTGCCGCGGGATGCCGCTTCCTGCCTCTGGCCTGATGATCCGAACGCCCTCTGCCCTTCCGGGGGCGGCGGAGGGGAGTGACGGCCCGGTCACCCACCCGACCTGGGTGTCCTGCACCCGATTGCCGATGGAAATCTTGACCCTGCCTCCTGTGGCGGCTAATTTGATGCGGTGCAATACCGCTCGGAATGGCCGGTGTGACCGGCCGGGGCGGCAAGCGAGCGTGTCCGTGTTCGATGGGGTCAACCATGAGCCAATATCAGAATCCGTACGACCAGGGCAGCCAGAGCGATATCGGTGCCCTTCAGGCGCGTTACGCCGACGTCGTCGCCGAGACCAGCGTCGATCAGCGCGTGGACTTTCTGCGCAAGACCTACGCCCACCTGTTCGGGGCGGTGGCCGCGATCGTGGCGATCCAGTTCCTCATCTTCAACCTCGTGCCTGAACAGACGCTGCGGGCGACGGTGGGGTTTGCGCTGGGTCCTTACAACTGGCTGATTGTGCTCGGCGGGTTCATGCTGGTGAGCACCATCGCCAACAAGTGGGCCCACAACGCGGTCTCCCTGCAGACCCAGTACATCGGCCTGGGCCTCTACGTGCTGGCGCAGTCGGCGATCCTGGTGCCCCTGCTGTTCGTGGCCCACAACTTCTACGCCGAGCACTACGTCATCGAGACCGCCGGCATCGCCACGCTGCTTCTTTTCGGGGCGCTGACGACCTTCGTGTTCGTCTCGAAGAAGGACCTGTCGTTCATGGGCGGCATCCTGACGGTGCTCGCCTTCTGCGCGTTGGGCCTGATCGTCTGCTCGATCCTGTTCAACTTCCAGCTCGGCATCCTGTTTGTCGTGCCGATGATCGGCCTGGCCAGCGGCTTCGTGCTCTACCACACCTCGATGGTGCTGCACCACTACCGCGTGGGCCAGCACGTGGCGGCGTCGCTGGGGCTGCTGGGCTCGCTGGTGATCCTGTTCTGGTACATGCTCCAGCTCGCGATGATCCTGGCCGACCGCCGCTGAGCCGCATCGCCGCGCGGAGCACTCAACCGACCTTCCCCGGCGCTGGGCCACCTGGCCTGGCGCCGGTTTTCTTGTGCGATGGGTGTGCATCGCCAGACCTGTGCGGTGGCCGTTGCCCTGTGCAGCGCAGCACGGCCTCTTTCTTGCCTGGGCTCGGGGGGACTGAATCGAAGGGGAGGGGCACCGGGCGGGGGAACTGGCGAGTGCGGGCCGCCCACTGCGCATGTGCCCGCCGCACGGGGCGCCGGCCCGAAGGTCGGGCGCCTTCGCCCCTTCCGGGACAGGGCACGGGCCGCGTATACACGAGTTGTTGACCTTGATATCTGTTATTGTTGTTACGATTCTCCCGGCTGTGTCGAAAAAATGTTCCCAAAGTATTGACACCGTCCCGACATACTGGTAGGCTTAACCGTGCCACTGCGGTGTGTACCCGCGTGGCGTGTGAACCACAGCGATCAGGTCAACGTTGTACCGGGGCCCGGTTCGAAGGCCCCGACAAGGGAGAGAAAGCAATGAACGCAGGCTACCCGGTCAAGATGGCGGCAGTGATGGTCGCCACGTTGTCGTTGTGCGCGGTGAATCCGGCCGATGCCGTGCCCGTCCCGATCAACCCCGGCACGGCGACGGTCGATGGCGATCCAAGCGAATGGACCCTCGATATCGTTGATCCTCCGGGTGCCCCGTATGACTTCGTGGCCCCGATGTGGCGCGCCGGAAATCCCGATCCGGGTTTTCCCGGCCAGGAGATCCTGGCCAATCTGTACATGCGCTACGATCAGTCTACCGAGACCCTCTACGCCCTGGTCCTTGCGGTTGAAGATCACTTCGTGGTGATCCACAGCTCGGAAAAGGGCAGCATGCGCGATGATTCCCATATCAGGATCGTGAATCCGAGCCCGCCTCCACCCCATCTCAAACTCGTCGACGGCTATGATGAGGCGCCTGGTACGTTCCAGTGGGTTTCGCCGTTCACAGACACCATCAACGGCGAGGAATGGTTGTTGTCTCTGGGTTGGGAGGCGGCTGCGGGGCTGGCCCCCGGTGAGTGGACCATCAGCGTTCATGCCCAGATCTTCCCGGACGACACCGCCGCGGTGGAAGGTCGTTGGATCGATGTCACAACCGAGGTGGAACTCGATCTGCCGCCCGTCCCTCCCCCGGCGACCGGGGTCATCCCCGAGCCCGTTACCGGTGGCCTGGCGCTGATGGGACTGGCCTCGCTTGCCGGCTATACGATGCGGCGGCGGCCGCGGCCGCGGCGGGGGCAGTGAGGGTCTGGCCA
>PUMS01000494.1 GCA_003551485.1 Phycisphaeraceae bacterium
CGCTGCGACTCGCTCAGGCCCTGCACCCCATCGTCATGCAGCGTGCCGATCATGTTAATATATCGTTGCGAATGCAGGTCCGCATCGAACCGGTCGATGGCCTGGGCCCAGAGCGGCCGGGCGTTCTGGTCATCGGGGAGGTCGTCGCGGTCAAGGTGCAGCGCCGGGTCAACGGCCCCGCGCAGGCGCGGGTCTTCTTCGGGCCGCGGTGAGACCGCGATGGTACGGGGGTCGACCTCGCGGGCATCCGGCTGCGACCGATCGGTCCGATCCGGCCTCTGCGGGTCCCGCTCCTGCTGCGGCTGGTCAGGCCGGTCGAGTTCCAGAACGGTCACTTCACGGTCCCGGGGCTCATCGTCCCCATTGCCGCCGCAGCCGGCGGTGAACAGGATGCCCAGCGCGAGGGCTGCGACGGTCGCCCGAATCGGTCCGGCCATGAAGCGCCCGGCGATGGGTCGGCGCGGCGGGGTGGTCTGGTTCGGCATGTCTGTGATCCTCTTGCTCTGCCCACCCGGCGGGGCCGAGCGGTCCGATTGAGAACGTCGCATCCACCCCGCCCGGCACGGGGCATTTCAGGCACGAACGTATTCTATCCTCCGCCGCGGGGGCATGGCTGCCGGCGCCGGCGCGGGCCGCCTTGTGACTCCCAAGGCGCGGCCCCGGATTGGCCGAGCCCATCGCCCCATCGGTATCATCGCCCGCTCCGTGGCCTTGCGGCGGAGGTTTCCCTGCCCACTGGCTCCGGCCCCGCCGCCCCCCCGGCCCCCCCGCCGCCGCCCACGCCCCTGACCCTCACCCGAGCCGATCGTCCCGCCGATGCCGACTTCGCCCGGCTCCATCCTGCATCGCCTCCGCCCCCGGTGGGCCGTCGCCCGGGGGCTGCTGCTGCTGGCATTGCCGATCATCGCGGCGATGGTCTCGCGGACGGTGATGAGCTTTGTCGACTTCATCATGGTCTCGCAGCTCGGCACCGAGGCGCAGGCGGCGATCATGCCCGCGGGGGTGGTCCTGTTCACGCTCATCTGCTTCGGCATGGGCACGCTCTCGATCATCGGGGCGATGGTGTCGCAGTCGCTGGGGCGCGGGGAGCTGGATGAATGCTCGGCCTACGCCTGGCAGGGGCTGTATCTGTCGCTGATCGGCGGGGTGCTCGTGCTGCCGGCGTGGCTGGTGGCCGAGCCGTTCTTTGCCTGGGTGGGCCACGAAGAGCGTGTGCAGCAGATGGAGGTGGCATATGTTCAGATCGGGCTGCTCAGCGTCGGGCCGGCGATGGCGGGGGTGGCGCTCTCGAGCTTCTTCAACGGCGTACACCGGCCGTGGGTGGGCTTCTGGTCGGCGGTGATCTGCAACCTGTTCAACGTGCTGGCCAACTACGCGCTGATCTTCGGCAACTTCGGCTTCCCGGCGATGGGCATCGCGGGCGCGGCGTGGGCGACGGTGCTGGCCTCAGCGCTTCAGATGCTGATGCTCTTGGGCTGGATGCTGCGGGGGCGTTACCAGGCGATGTTCCACAGCCGCCGCACGTGGCGGTTCTCGTGGCGGCGATGCCGCCGCATCCTGCGATTCGGCTCGCCGGCGGGGGCGCAGTTCATCGTCGAGCTGCTGGCCTGGACGGTCTTCACGCTGTGGCTGATCGGCCGCTTCGGCACCGAGCAACTCGCTGCGCACAACATCGCCTTCCGCTTCCTGGAGCTTTCGTTCATGCCGGCGATCGGTCTGGGCACCGCGCTGACCGCGGCGGTGGGCCGGTCGATCGGCGAGGGCGACTACGCCCTGGCCCGGTCTCAGGTGCGCTGGGCACTGGCGATGGCGATGGGCTACATGGGGCTGATCGCGCTGAGCTACGTGCTGCTGGGCACGCAGATGGCCTCGCTGTTGAGCGATAACGAGCAGGTGATCCTGTGGGCGTCGCGCATTCTGCTGTTGTGCGCGGTGTTCCAGGTGTTCGATGCGATGGGCATCACGTTCATCCACGCCCTGCGCGGCGCCGGTGACAGCCTGGTGCCGGCGCTGGTGATGATCGGCCTGACGGTGGTGGTGTGCCTGGGCGGCGGCGTGGCGTTCATCCTGCTGCTGCCGCATTGGGGCAGCCTCGGCCCGTGGACGGCGGCGACGGTGTACGTCACCCTCGTGGGCCTGTGCATGGGCGCCCGCTACCGCCACGGCGCCTGGCAGCGCATCGAACTGCTCGAGCCGGCACGCGGTGGCACATCGCGCAGCGCGTAGGCGGGTCAGCGCGGAGCGCTGTCGCCGCGGAAAAGGGTTCCTGGACCTCTGGGCCGGGGGGCGGGAGGGCGCGCCGCCGGCCATCTTCCTGCTGCATCCGCCCGCCGCGGCGTCCCGCCACCGGGGAAAAAGCCGTACGGGGTCTTGGCAAGTGGCGATGAAGTGGTAGAATGAGTCAGGCAGCAGACCGCTGCCACGTCCGACCCCGGATGGTCGGCCGCGGTCGCCATCGCGACCGCGTGGACGGCACGCACCTGTTCAGGCAAGGAGGCTGACATGTCTTCACCGCATCGGTCCAACGCATCAGAGACCTCCACCGAATTGTCGTGGTTCGATGACAGGGGAGTGACCCACTACACCGGCGATGCGTTTTCCAGCGCAGCAGCCGGGGGCGACCCGGGCCAGATCGCCCTGCCTATGCGGACGATCCTGCGGCAGTTCGGTGAGGCCTTCGATCATCACGTCGGTCCCATCCTCAACCCGCTGCAATGCGCCACCGGGGTTCTGGCCGCCGCGCCCGATGAGCTCGAGGCCCGCCGGCTTCTGCCGCAGCTTCGCGACCTTCAGCACCAGTTCACGCAGCTTGCCGACAGGATCGCCGAGCAGCAGGCCTACGTGCTGATCTTCGGCCCGCTCAAGAGCGGCAAGTCGACGTTCATGAACGCCATCTGCGCCGCCTACGTCAGCGAGGTCACCGCCCTGCCGGCCTACCCGTGCATGGTCAACGTCGTCCATGCCGCCGCCAGCGAGTTCATCGTCACGCGTTACGATGGCTCGACCGAGCACTTCGCCGACCGCGATGCCCTGCACCGGGCCGTCGAGGCCGCCCACCGCGACCTGACCGACGCCATGCGCCGCCACGAGGCCGAGGGCATCGCCTTCGACCCCGCCACGCACATGCCCGGCGCCATCCGCCGCATCGAGCTGCGCCTGCCCACCGGCGACCTTGCCCAGTCCGGCGCGGTGCTGGTGGACACCCCCGGCCTCTACAGCCGAATGAAGTTCGGCTACGACCGCATGACCCGCGATTTCCGCAACGCCGCGGCCTGTGCAATCTTCATTGTCAAGACCGACAACCTCTTCCTCGAGCAGGTGTTTGAGGAGTTCCAGGAACTGCTGGAGCTGTTCAGTCGCATCTTCCTGGTGGTCAACGTCGATTCCTCGAAGCGCGACCTGGCGCCCGACGGCACGCTCAGGCCCAGCCTCGAGCACGAAGACCCCCAGCGCATCATCCGCGCGTTCGAGGACCTGGCCATGACCGCCCCGCTCAAGGCCGCCGCCGAGGAAGGCAGGCTGAGCATCTACCCCGTGGACCTGCTCCAGGCCGCCAGCCGCCGCATCCGCGCATCGGACCTCGAGGCATCCTCCGATGAGCCCGCCCCGCCGCGCGATGCCGAGTTCGACCGCCTGATGGCCGACCTGGCCGACTACCTCAACAGCAACGAGTACCTCAAGGCCTTCCTCAACGACAGCCTGCGACGCAGCCAGAGCCTGCTGGGCGAACTGGCCCAGGCCGTGGCCGACCCCAGCGTCGACCAGCTCGAGCGGCACCTCGAGCAGGTCCAGCGCCAGGCACGGGTGCTCGAGCAGCAGCGCCAGGCCATCGACCGGCTCAGTGCCCTGGACTGGCCCGAGCAGCTCGAATCGCTCAGCACCACGGTGCGCTCGATCATCCACGAGCGCGCGCTTCAATGGCGCCAGACGGCGCGCCACGCGATGACCGGCGCCATCGAAGGCTGGTTCGAGCAGGATGACAGCCTTCAGGCACTCGATGAGCAGTTGCAGCGCGGCCATCTTGCCGGTGTACGGCAACGGTTCATCGACCTGTTCCAGGAGCAGGTGCGCACTGTCCTGGGCGACCTGCCGGACACGCTTGAGCTGCCCGATCAGGTGCGCAGCGACCTCAAGAGCGCCGGGGTGGACCTGGCGGCGCTTGCGCGGCGGGCGACGGAGGGGATGGACCCATCCGATGCGCTGGGCCTGCCCCAGCGCGTGCTCGATGTCGGTGCCATTGCCGTTCGTCGCCGCTTCTGGGACTGGCTGCTGCTTCGCTCGCCGTCGCGCGTGCGTCAGGCCACGCTGGGGCCCGATGCCCGGCCGGACCGGCCCATCCCCGCGCCGGTCAAGGCCCGCCGCCTCGGCCACGCCGCGCGCGCCGTGCTCAACGCCCAGGCCCACGACCGGCTCGAACAGCTCATCCGCCA
>PUMS01000163.1 GCA_003551485.1 Phycisphaeraceae bacterium
CCCGGCCCCGGAAGGGACAGCGCCAGCGGCACGCCCCACGCAAGTAGCAACAAAACGCAAGCATTGGTCGCAAATCGTCTCATAAAGTCAGCACCCGTTCGCCCGTCTCGCCCGCCGGGCATCGTGTGTCGCCGATGTTGTGGCGTGTTTCTTGCTGGCACGCAACATGGCCCGCCATGGCAATCGTCGCGGGCCATCGCGTCCGTGACTCATACCCTATCAATCGGGGGCGGGTTCAGAAAACCAGCGGTGGGGACCGCGACATTCCCATCCGGGTGGTGCGGCATGCATCCGTGCCGATGTCGCCGAAAGCAAGCATGTTCCACCTGCTGCCAGAGCGAACGCATTTAGCGCAGAGGGTGGCATGGTCAGCGGCCTTCCGGGGCGTCCGCGGGCCGATGGCCATGAGCGACGCACCGGAACGCCCAATGCCGCCCGGAATCGCTCCGACGTCGCCATGGCCATCGGGCGAAGACGCCCGCTGACCATGCCACCCACGCTACATGCGTTTGCCCTGCACCTGCTGCCCACTCAGTTGCGGCACCCCGGCCACGTGCTACGCTCTGGATTGCCTCACGGGGTGCACCGCACACCTGTCCAGGAGCAAGCCCTTGCCCCAGATCAGCCCCACCGGCCCCATTCAACCCCGCGCTGCGGTGTTGTGGCACGGGGCCGACTACAACCCCGACCAATGGCCACCCGAGACGCTCGATGAGGATGTGCAACTGATGCGCCAGGCCGGCGTGAACGCGGTGAGCCTGGGCATCTTCAGTTGGGCCCAGCTCGAGACGGCGCCGGGGCGGTTCGACTTCGACTGGATGGACCGCGCCTTCGAGAAGCTGTGGGCCGGCGGTGTGCACGTCGCCCTGGCCACGCCCACCGCCGCCCCGCCGCGCTGGATGACCGCGGCGGAGCCGCAGGTCCTGGCCGTGAGCGCCTCGGGCACGCGCCTGCCCCACGGCGGCCGCCAGCGCTTCTGCCCCACCTCACCGGCCTACCGCCGCCACGTCGAGCGGATCAACACCGCCCTGGCCCAGCGCTACGGCGGACATCCCGCCCTCATGCTGTGGCACATCTCCAACGAGTACGTCAGCAACTGCCACTGCCCGCTGTGCGCGGAGGCCTTTATCGGCTATCTCAAGCAGCGCTACGGCGACCTGGCCACGCTCAACGCCCAGTGGTGGGCCGCCTTCTGGAGCCAGCGCTTCGCCGCATGGGAGCAGGTCGAGCCGCCGCGCCCGGCCCACGGCACCGTTCCCCACGGACTGACGCTCGACTGGCAGCGATTCCGCTCGCATCAGATGTGTGAGTTTTTCAAGTTCGAGGCCGCGACCGTCCGCGCCGTCACGCCCGAGGTTCCCATCACCACGAACATGATGGGCAAGTTCCCCGGCCTGGACTACGCCGCGTTCGCCGAAGTGATGGACGTGGTGTCCTGGGACTGCTACGGCAGCGTCGGCGCCGACCCGGTGCACATGGCCTTCGACCACAGCCTGATGCGCGGCATGAAGGACAACCGGCCCTGGCTGCTGATCGAGCAGACGCCCAGCGCCACCAACTGGCAGGAATACGGCACGCTCAAGCCGCCGGGCGTGCTGCGGCTGTGGTCGCTCCAGGCCATCGGGCACGGCTCGGATTCGGCCATGTATTTTCAGTGGCGGCGCAGCCGCGGCGCCAGCGAGAAGTTCCACGGCGCGGTGGTCGAGCACGCCGCCGGCAGCCGGGCCCGCGTCTTTGGCGAGGTGGCCGCGCTGGGGGCGGAGCTGAAGCAGCTCAGCCCCATCGTCATCGGCACGGCGGTGACGCCCGCCCGCATCGGCATCCTGTGCGACCAGGAGTCGCGCTGGGCGTTCGAGAACGCCGCCGGCTACGCCAGGGACAAGCGCTACCTGGGCGAACTCCAGCGCCACTTCCGCGCCGTCTGGACTCAGAACCTGCGGATCGACGTCGTGCAGCACCACCGCGACTGGTCCGGCTACGACATCCTCATCGCCCCGCGGCTTTACATGCTCAAGAGCGGCCTCTTTCCACGCGAGGGCACGCCCGAGCAACTGGCCGCGCGGGTGGACGTGGCCGCGAAGCTCGCCGCGTTCGTCGAGCGCGGCGGCACGCTCGTGGTCGGGTGCCTCTCGGGCATCGTCAACGAGTCGGACCTGGTCTACGAAGGGGGCTACCCCGGCCCGCTGCGGCAGCTTCTGGGCATCTGGGTCGAGCAAACCGACTGCCTGCCGCCGTCGGCCCCCGGCAGCTTTGCCAACGGCATGTCACTTGACCGCGACGTGCTCGCCCTGCCCTCGGTCTCCTGCGGCTGCGACCGCTTCTTCGACCGCGTACACCTTCGTGGCGCCACGGCCGCTGCGGCCTATACCGGCAACTGGTACGCCGGCGAGCCCTGCCTGACCGTCCACCGGCACGGTCACGGTGAGGCCTGGTACATCGCCACCGACCCCGAGGCCGCGTTCCTGGAGCAGTTTTACCGCCACCTTGCCGCGCGGCACGGCCTTCACCCGACGATCGAGCCGGTGGCGGAAGTGGAAGTGCTCACCCGCCGCGGCGGCGGCCGGGAAGTGCTGTTCATCCTCAACCACGCCCCCGAGCCCCGCAGCGTCGCCATCGCCCCCAATGCCGATGCCGCCGCCGCCGATGCTCCCGGAGCATCCACCGCCGCGTGGCATGATGCCCACACGGATACCGTCTGGCCGCAGCGTCTCGAACTGGCCCCCCTCCAGGTCCGCATCGCGCAGCGCCGCTTGGACCGCACCACGGGGTAGCCGAGCCCGGTTCGTTATGCCCGGCGCACAGGCACAGCCCGCCATGCCATGGCCTGTGCCCAGTCGCATGGGCAATTCTCACACCTGCTTCTCAACTCGCAGCGACGGGCTTGTCGACCGGCTCGGGGACGGCGACATCGGCGGCGGGCAGCACCGCCGGGCGATGGGCGCGGGAACGGCGCCGGTCCGGCGGCTTTGGCTGGATGGACTTGAACAGGCCGCGCACTCGAACCGCGGGCACCGCCGCGGGCAGATCGGAGCGCCAGACCTTGTGGCTGGGGAACAGGTGGCCCTGCTCGGCGAGCCGGCACAGCGTCCTGCTGTCGACCGGGCCGTGGCGATGGCCGTCGATGTAGTAATACCAGTTCTTCATAAAGCAAACCCCTCAGTCCTTGAGGCGGGTCAATGGGCGGGCCAGACACTGGACACGCCCGTCATCGGCGTTTACAACGATTTACTGAAGCGCCTTATTGCCTCACGGACCGCAACGGTCCGCTTCCAGCCAACTCCAGCCGCAACCGCGGCCAAACGACCAAACGACTATACGCCCGACCCGAGTCGAGGTTTCTCGTGAACAGCGTTCCCATCCTTCGATCAGCCCGATTTTCCGATATGAGCAAGTTGCGCGATATGATTACCACGATCATGCGGGAACTCGGCGTGCCCGATGCAATGCAGTGCGCCCTGTCCGACCTTGAGGACGTCGATACCGCCTATCGGCGTCGCGATGGCCTCTTCGACGTTTTCGTCGATGAGGAGGGCGAGGTGGTGGGCTGTGTGGGCTTGTGGCGGCTGGATGTTCAGACGGCGGAACTTCGTCGCATGTACCTGGCCGCGCCGTGGCGAGGATGGGGCCTGGGCCGTCTGCTGCTTGGTCACGCCCTCCGGCGCGCCCGTGAACTGGGCTACCACCGCATCGAAGCTGCCACTTCACGGTCGATGACGCGGGCCATCGCCCTGTATGAGTCGGTGGGCTTCGAGTGGATCACTGCCGGTGGCGATGCCGCCGCCACCGGATGCGACCTGCGCTTGCGGCTCGACCTGGACCGCGCGGCGGGGTTCGGGCTGGTGTGAGCAGCCATCGGCCTGCCTGAGAGGCCAACGGCCGTGAGGGCATGATTGATGCCGCGGGCGAGGCGAAGGACGCCTGCCGATCGGCAGGGTCGGCCCACGGGGACAACGGCGGTCGGGACCTTGTTCGCGACGCCGCTGCGCTCTATCGTGATGGCATGAGCAACTTCCAGTGGCAGGAATACCTCAACGCTCAGCGGGCGCCCGGCGCGGGGCCGCTTCTGGTGCGGATTCAGCGGCGTCCGGGGTGGGTGTGGAAGGTGCCTGCGGTGCTGGCAACGCTGATCATGGCCCCGGCACTGCTGATGCTGCTGGCGGCGGCGGTGGTGGCGATTCTGGTGTTCCTGGTCAGTTTCGTGCTGCTGGGCTACCTATCCGATCTGCTGCGCCTGGTCGGTCTGGGGCGGCGACGACGGCCGCTGCCCGCGGAGGGCCCGGACGTGAATGCGAATGCGGGCGGTGGGGCCGATGGTGGTCGGCCGACGGTGCACATCAAGGCGCGTGTGATCGACGGTGACTGAACGCAGACGGGGGCATCCTGTGCAGCGGCTTGCCGGGGCATCGCCCTGCAACGGCGCCGGCGGCG
>PUMS01000443.1 GCA_003551485.1 Phycisphaeraceae bacterium
CGAATCTGCCCTCACCCCCGGCCCCTCTCCCGGTGGGAGAGGGGAGTAAGAGGCGCCCCCGATTTTCATCCTCGTGGGTGCGGCGCAGCCTCATGAGACACTGCCCTGAAAACCCGGCCCCCGGAAGGGAGCAGGCCGTAGGGTCGGTAGAGCGAGGCTCTGCGAGCGAAACCCACCCCCACCAATATGCCGTGGTGAGCGCGACAGGCGCCAAGAACTTTCAAAGGGACCAGCACTGGGGGACCGGGGGTTGAGCCCTCCCCCTGCGATTCGTGTCGGCTTTGTGGGTATCGGGGGGGCAAACCGGGCTCGCGCCGGGAGCGGTGGGTTTAGCGCGGAGCGCTGTCGAAGCCGTCGCTCGGCAGACCTCGCTCTACCCACCCTACGCGCTACGCGCGACTACGGTGCAGGCTGGAAGCCTGCACCACAAGCGCTGCGCCGGCAGCGTTACCCATCGGGGGTCTGGCGGTTGCAGGCGAGGGCGGCGTCGAGCACGGCGAGGTCGCGTTGGCGGGTGGTGAGGTCGGGTGTGGTGGCGATCAGGGATCGGGCCTGCTCGGGCTCGACCCAGCGGACCTGCTCGGTCTCATCGTCGAAGCTGCCGGGCTCACCGACGGGGCGCATCAGGTAGTAGCGCGTGATGCTCACCTGGCCCTTGAAGTCGCCGGGGATCGGCCCCACGATGCGGGCGGCGTAGCCGGTCTCCTCGCGCACCTCGCGCAGGGCGGTGTGGGCCGGTTCATCCGGCGGATGATGCCTGCCCTTGGCGAAGGTCCAGTCGGTGCCGCCGAAGCCGCCCTTCACCTTCCGCAGCAGCACGCGGCCGGCTGAGTCGATCAGCACCCCGCCGTAGGAGACCCGGTACCGGCCGATGCGCTCCTGCTCGGCCGGCCACGGCTGGGGCGCTTCATCGTCGGCTGCGGCCGCCCCGCCGGAGGACGGGAGTGCCGCATCGACCGGCCGCGGGCAGCGCGGGCCTCGCGGCGGGGACGGGTCGGGCGCATCTTCTTCCTCGAGGCCGGCCAGATCGGCCCACACCGCCGCGTAGCGGTGTGCCCGCCCGCTGCCCTGGACCGAGGCGATGCGGTCTTTGAAGTTGCGGTAGTCGATGGCACCGACCATCGCCGCCACCGCCTGCCCCACCTCCCGGCGCAGCGCCCTGGCCCGGAAGCGGTAATCCGTGCCCCCACCCTCGACGATCGGCCCCATCGACGGCAGGTAACGCTGCCGCAACCGCTCCAGGTCCCCGCGCACCCGGGCGCGGATCGTGAGCATATCACCGGCGTCATCGCCGCTCTTGCGGACGATGCTGAAGAACCCGACATCGCTGATCAGCCACATGGTGCGGTCTCCTGGGTGTATGGCCGTGAGGATACCGGCCACCCCTGACCACACCCCGTCAGGCAGGGCGGGATGGCGGGCGATGAACGCCGCGGCGATGCGGGCGGGTGAGCCCGACAGGCGCCTGCTGTGGCTGCCTCGCGCCGACGAAGATGAAAACCGTCCCTGCCGGGGCGGGCCTCTTTGTCCCTTCTCCCGATGGAAGAGGGAGTTACTTTCAGGACAGTGTCCCATGAGGGGGCGCCGCACCCACGAGGATGAAAATATCGGCGTCGACGCGGACGCCCCATGGAGCGCGGCCGTCCCGGCCGCTCCGGAGGGCGGAGGCCGGAATGCGGCCGAGACGGCCGCGCTCCGCGCCGGCCCGCTTCCCAAGGGTTTCCAGGGCAGAGCAGAGTAGGAGACGGCCGCGCTTCGGGCTGTTTTCGTTGCCGCAGGCGCAGCGCAGCCGCGGAAGCCGGGGGGGCAGAGTTGGGGGCCATGTTCAGGCGGTTTCGCCGCGGGCGGCTTCGAGCAGGTGTTCTACATACGTTTCGAGCATCGGGCGGCCGCCGAAGGTCATGCCCAGGGCCTGGAGCTTGCCGGTCTGGATCTGGTTCCTGGGGCCGCGGTTGAGAAGTTCGATGCTGCTGCTGCTGCCGCTCAGTTCGCGGGCGATGGTGGCCACATCCTGCTCGGCGATGTACATGTCGTAGCAGTTGAAGGCCTCGCCGGTGATCTTCTCGGCGGGGGCATCGAGCAGGGCGGCCACGGCGCGGGCGACGTCGGCGGCGTGGACCTCCTTGCCACCGGCGGCCGAGCGGACGGGGCGGCCGGCGAGCACGTCGCGCACGACGGCGTACCACTTGCTGTCACTGATCGGGCGGGCCGGGCCGTAGATGCCCGTCGGACGCAGGGCGCAGATGGGCCAGCCGCCGCCGAGGCCGAAGCTGTGGACAAACTTCTCGATCGCCGCCTTGTGGGCGCCGTAGTGGCTGGCGGGCCAGAGGGGGTGGGCCTCGTCCAGCGGGCGGTCATCGAGGATGCGGTCGTGCACCGCGCAGGTCGAGATGAAGATGAACCGCCCCACCTGCGCCCGCCGCGCCTGCTGCATCAGCTCGAGCGAGCCGATGATGTTGGCCTGGGCGAAGGCCACCAGGTCGGCATCGGAAGCGCCGAATGCCATGCCCTGTCGGGCAAGGGCCGCGTGCACGACGGCCTCGACACCGCCGTCGATGAGCCTGGCGGCCGCGGCCGGGTCGGTCAGGTCGCCGCGGACCCACTCGATGGCCTGTTCGTGGCCATCGAACCCGCCACGGTCGCTGCCGGGCCGATGCCACGCGCGGATGCGATGGCCCGCCGCGGCCAGGTGGTTAACGATGTAGCGTCCGAGAAAACCCGTTGCGCCGGTCACCGCAATGAGCATGGGCGATTACCTCCTGTCTGTGTCGTGTGCCGCAGCACCACGTGGGCAGGCGACAGTGTAGCAGGGGGCTGAATCACAGCGCGGCGGAACATTCATATTGGCGCCGGCACTCGACCCTCTGCCACCGGCGGCTCTTGCCCGGTACACGGGACGTTCCCCCCTGCGGGCAGCACCTGGCAGGCAGGCCGCGGGGCTTGGTGCCTGCTGCGCCATCCTGACCCGGAAGCGGCGGCAGCGCCGGCTGCATCGACTGTTTCTCATGCCCCGCCAGTGGGCGCGGCGTTGCGGTACAATCCTCACGGCGGCTGCCGTGAAGATCGCCCCCGCGCAATGGTTGCGCGCGGCGCCGGGCGCTGCTGGCGGCTCATCTACCGGTGCCTGTGACCTGCGCCCGTGGGCACCGGCCGGCGAGCCGCCAGCGGCACCCGACGGGCCGCCAGGGAGTTTCCATGGACCTGGCCTATCAGCAATGCATCGACCCCGACTGCCGCGCCACCTTCGCCGTGGACGAGGTGCACGTGGCATGCCCGACCTGCGCTGTCGCGGGGCGGCAGTCGCTGCTGGACATCGTCTACGACTGGCAGCGTCTGGCCGTGCCGAGGTCGTTTGCCTTCTTCGAGCACCGGTGGATGACCAAGGGCGAGGGCGGGCAGGGGTCGCTGGACTTTTCCGGCGTCTGGCGGTTCCGCGAGCTGATGCCGTTCTACGGGCGGGAGGACCAGATCGTCACCATCGGCGAGGGGCGGACCAACCTCCAGGATGCCCGCATCCTCGCGCCGCACATCGGGCTCAAGCCCGGCCGCCTTTACCTTCAGTACGAGGGGCTCAACCCCTCGGGCTCGTTCAAGGACAACGGCATGGCCGCGGCCTTCACCCACGCACGGATGGTCGGAGCGCGGCGGGTGGCATGCGCCTCGACGGGCAACACCAGTGCGTCGCTGGCCATGTTTGCCTCGCTGTCGTGCATGACGGGGATCGTCTTCATCGGCTCGGGCAAGATCGCCTACGGCAAGCTCAGCCAGGCGCTGGACTACGGCGCCCGCACGCTCCAGGTCCAGGGCGACTTCGACGCCTGCCTCCGCCGCGTGCGACAGGTGGCGGTCGAGCGGCCGGAGCTGGGCATCTACCTGATGAACAGCGTCAACCCCTTCCGCCTCGAGGGCCAGAAGGCGATCATGTACCGGGTGCTCGAGGCCCTGGAGTGGGTGCCGCCGGACTGGGTGATCGTGCCCGGTGGCAACCTGGGCAACTGCGCGGCCTTCGGCAAAGCCTTCCGCGAGCTCTATGACCTGGGGCTGATCGACCGCATTCCCCGCCTGGCGGTGATCCAGGCCGAGGGGGCCAACCCGCTCTACCGGCTCCACACCGAACTGGGCCTGCACTGGAACGGGGGCCGCTACGACCGCGATGGCGTCGAGCATTTCTACGCCCAGGAAGATGCCCAGGACCATCACGCCCGAACCATCGCCAGCGCCATCGAGATCGGCCGGCCGGTGAACCTGCCCAAGGCGCTGCGGACGCTGGAGATCATGGATGGGGTGGTGCGGCAGGTCGACGATGAGACGATCCTGGAGTACAAGGCCATGGTCGGCCGCTACGGCTTTGGCTGCGAGCCGGCCAGCGCTGCGTCCGTGGCCGGGGCCCACCTGCTGGTGCAGGAGGGGGTGATCGACCG
>PUMS01000247.1 GCA_003551485.1 Phycisphaeraceae bacterium
CGCTCATGGGCCAGCCGCCGTGGGCGCGGCCGGTGGTGAGCTGGGCGTAGACCTGCACCGCGGCCATGTAGATCTCATCGAGGTCCGGCCGCTGCTCGCGGTCGACCTTGATGCAGACGAAACGCTCGTTGAGCTGCTCGGCGATGCGGGGGTTTTCGAATACCAGCCGCTCCATGACGTGGCACCAGTAGCAGGTCGAGTAGCCGATGCTGAGAAAGATCGGCACCTGCCTCCGCCGCGCCTCCTGCAGCGCTGCCTCATCCCACTGCTTCCAGTCCACGGGGTTGTGAGCGTGCTGGAGCAGGTAGGGGCTGGAGGCGTGCTCGAGGGCATTGGTGAACTTCCACGCTCCCTCGGGCGTGAGCAGTTGATCGTGATGCGGGTGCAGCGCTGTGGTGTGACCCTGGGTCATGGCGGGGGTTCCTGTTGCTCGGGGATATCGGACCATCCTAGGGCGGATTGCCGCCCCGGCCAACCGTCAAGGGCACAGAGCCAGGGTGAAGGCATGTAGCACAGCGCGGCCGAACTGCAACCAGGCGTGGCATGGTCAGCGGGCTGCCTTCAGCCCGATGGCCATGATCGGGTCCCGGCCGCATCATGGCCATCAGCCGAAGACGGCTGCTGACCATGCCACCCGGCACTCGAAACACACTCTTGGCGTGGTCGGATCAGCAGCGTCGGCCATAGGCACGGTGGACAAGCCACCCGTGGCACCTGCGCGCAATGAAAATGGCCCGCTTTCCTGGGAAAGCGGGCCATTGGCTGGTTGAAACGTCCCGCGTGCCGTCGTTCAACGGTCCTATTCGCGCTCGGGTGGGATCAGGAACACGAACGTCGAGCGGTCCGGGGAGACCCGCGCTGTGAGGCGCACGCCCTGGCGCAGCGCATCGACCTGCCGAAGGGCGGCAATGAACTCATCGACGTTGTGCACCCGCTGATTGGCCACGTGCGTCACGATCGTGTTTGGGGCGAGGCCGGCGCTGTGGGCGACGCTGTTGCGGCGAATGCGCTCGATGAGCACGCCATCGACCTCGGGCAGGTCGGCGCGGCCGGCTTCCTCGGCGCTGATGTTCCGCACCGCTTCGATGCCGAGCTTGCCCAGCATCTCCATGCGCTGGCGCTCGCGGTGCTGCTGCTGGCGGTCGGGACCGGGCCGCAGGCCGCGCTGGGCCGTCTGCTCGGGGTCGGGCAGGGCGCCGAGTTCGACGGTGAGCCTCTTCTGCTCGCCGGCGCGGACGATGGTCAGCTCGACCTGCTCACCGGGGCGGTAGCCGGCGATGACGCGGCGGAGCTGCTCGGCGCTTTCCATGGCCGCATCATCGACGTGGGTGATCACGTCACCGGGCTCGAGCCCGGCATCCCCGGCCGGGCTGTCAGGCAGCAGATCGTCGATGTACACGCCGCGTTCGACACCGAAGCTCTCCAGCAGCCGCGGGTCATCGCCGATGTAGGCGCCGAGGTACCCGCGGCGGACCTCACCCTTCTCCAGCAGGTCTCGCACCACCGGGCGGAGCATGTCCGCCGGGATTGCCAGTCCGATGCCCGCGAAGACGCCGGTCCGCGTGGCGATGGCGGTGTTCATGCCCACCACCTCGCCGCGCAGGTTCGTCAGCGGGCCGCCGGAGTTGCCGGGGTTGATCGCCGCATCGGTCTGGAGGAAGTCCTCGTAGCCGCCGATGCCCAGCAGTCCGACCGTGCGGCCGGTGCCGCTGATGATGCCCTGGCTGACCGAGAAGCGGAAGCGCAAGGGCGAGCCGAAGGCGAAGACGATGTCGCCGCGCTCGACCGCATCTTCGGTCAGCTTCGCCGGCACCAGGTCCTCTGGATCGCGGTCGACCTTCAGCACGGCGATGTCGGTCCGCTCGTCGTAGCCGACCAGTTCGGCCGTGGCCACGTGTCGGTCGGCGAAGAGAACTTCGATTTCCTCGGCCCGGCGGACCACGTGGTAGTTGGTGACGATGTGGCCTTCGGTGTCGTAGACCCATCCGCTGCCCTGGCCGATGGGTTGGGGCATGTCGTAGCGGCGGAAGTCGCGATCATCGTCCTGGCGGTCCCGCTCCTCTTCGGGCCCGGGCCGCGGGCGGAAGGGCTCGGGGAAGGGCCGGCCACGGTCCTCGAAGAAGTGGCGGAAGAACTCCTCCAACTCCTCCGGGCTGCCCGGGCCGCCGAAACCATCCAGCTCCATCCGCGGCGCCCGGGCGCGGGTGGTGATGTGGACCACGCTGGGCTCGACCACGCGAAGCACCGCGCGGTAGGCCTCCTGCATCGGCGCCAGTTCCTCGCTGATCTGGGCCAGGCGCTGGCGGTCCTGCTCGATGCCGGGCGATGAAGGCGAGGCGTTGACGAAGACCACCACCGCCCCGGTGAGGATCATGGCCGCGGCGATGACGGCCACCGGTCTGAAGACTCTCATGCTCATGGTGTGCTCCTGGAAGTCTGCGTTTGTGGGGTGTTCAATGCCATGGCGATCGCCCCCCGATGGGCAATCATAGGCCCGCCCCCCGCCGCGCCGGGATGGGGCGAGCGGTGGGCGGCAACTGCTGATTCCTACGCCAGTGCGCCCTGTGGGTTCAGGCCGCCGGGTGCCAACCCCGGGTGCCACTGGCGGCTTGTCCGCCAGTGCCGTTGCAGCACGCGATATGCACTGGTGCACAAGCCACCAGTGGCACCCGGCGCAAGGCGCTTTTCACCCCCAGGCGTGCTTCAGGCCAGCTCCAGCGGGCCATCGTGGGCCTTGAGGCGCTTGATCTGGCTGTCGCCGTCGAGCACGCGGATGTTGAGCCGGTAGCGGCGGGTCTCGCCGGGCTGCAAATATTGCTCGGCGGCGGGGTGGTCGTCGTCGTGCTTGCCGCGCAGCGATCCGCTGAATGGCTCGAGGGCCGAGACGTAGGCGCCCATCGGCCCGAGGTGCTGCCAGTTGGCCAGCCGCGGCAGGGAATCGGCCGGCCAGCTCAGCTCGATGGCGAGCTTCCTCTTGGGGTTGATAAGCCCCACCCGCCGCATCCCATCCTCGGGCACATCGGGGTCGTCGATGAAGATCACATCCGAGATCGAGCCGCGTCGGTCATCCCGCGGCGGATCGACGGTCTTGAGCTTGCGAATCTGCGCCGGTGTCGGCCTGGCGCCTTCCGGCTGCCAGACGCTGACCCGGCCCTTGTAGATGAAACGGGCGCCGGCATCGAGCATCGGGTAGCCGAAGTTGACGTGGTAGAGCCAGTGGTGGGCCACCGGCTGATCGCTGCGGTTGGTGACCTCATCGTAGAGGGTCAGTGCCGGCTCGCCGAGCTGGCACTGGACCTGCCTGCGGACCTTGAACACCGGCCCGTAGAAGCGGCTGTCGCGGATGATCATCGACAGCAGCATTTCGCTGCGTCCGGCGCGGGGGTCGGGGTTGTGGAGCATGTCGATCGCCGCGGGCGTGTTCGAGTAGCGCCCGTGCAGGCTCACCAGGCGGCCGTCCTCGACGCGCGGCGGGCCGATGTACTCGGGCCCGCAGGTGGTGACCAGCCCGCCGGGCCAGCCCTCCAGCCAGTCCTCATCGCGGTGGTAGGCGGGGTTGGGTGGCTTGTAGCCGTTGGGGGTGAGGAAGGCGAGGCTGGTGTTGTTGTACGCGGCGGCGACGATGTCACCGCCGCGGTCGATGTTGACCGTGAACCGCAGGCCACCGCCGGTCTCGAAAAACGCCACCCGGCTGCTCTGGCCGCCCATGGGCTGGGGGTGGTCGAGCGTGCCGGTCTGGATGCCGCCGATCTGGTGGGTGTGCTCGAAGCGCCTCGGATCGAAGGGCATCGCCCGCAGCACCGCGGGGTTGGGCTGCGAAGGCGGGGGCGGTGGGGGTGGCGGCGGTGGCTTGGGAGCGGAGGATGTGGACCCGGTGGCGGGCTCCTGCGCGGATCTGGCTTTACCCATGTACTGCTCTCCGTGATGGGCTATCATGCATGAGCGGGAAAACACCACTGTAACCGATTCGCCCCCGGGTTTGAACCGGGGGCGGGAGGTGCGACGATGCCGATCTACGAGTATGGCTGCGAAAAATGCGGCCACCAGACCGAAATGCTTCGCCCCATGGCCGGCGCCGATGAGCCGGTGGCCTGCGAATCCTGCGGCCAGCCGATGCGCCGCCTCCAGAGCGTCTTCTCCGCCGCGGGCGGCGCCTCCCTGCCCATCACCGGCCCCTCCTCAAGCCCCCCGGGCCCCGGCGACTGCGGCCCCGGATGCGGCTGCATGATGCCCTGAGGCCTCTGCCATCGAGGAGGTCAGGGACGAAGCCAGCGCTCACCGCGGCCTGGGCCCACCGAAGCGGGGCGCATGGTAGAGCCGATCGCCCGCGGCGGTGGTTGAGGCCTTTTGCAAGGGGTCGAGATCGAACGCATCGTGCCAGCGCTGCTGGCTGGAACCGATCAGGA
>PUMS01000409.1 GCA_003551485.1 Phycisphaeraceae bacterium
CGGGGGGGGCATGCGGGGGGAGGCGGGGGAGGCGGGGGCAGCGGGCGTTGAAGTGAGCCTGCCCCCGCATGGGGCGGGGGCCGGGCGAGGCAGATGCAGTTTCACAGCCGATCAGGAGGACCGCGCCATGTTCATGATCCGATCCGCAGCGCACCTGACGACGTTGACGGCCCTGACGCTGGCCCTTGCAGCCTGTGCCGCGGTTGATCGGCCCGAGGCGACCGACGCCGCCGAGGTCGAGGCCGAACTTGAGCTCGTCGCCGCGCTGGACAAGGCGCCGGGCAACATCACCGTCACGCCCGACGGCCTGGTCGTCTTCAGCCTGCACCAGCACTTTGAGCCCGAGCTTCGCGTCGTGGCGCTGGGCAAGGCTCAGAACCCCGAAGACGGCGATGGCGAGCCCTCGAACCTTCAGGACGTACGCATCGAGCCGTTCCCGGACGGGCACTGGAACGCCGGCGATGCGCCGGGCCGCCTGGCCCTGGACAGCGTGCTGGGCATTCAGTCCGACACCCGCGGCATCGTCTGGATGCTGGATAACGGCATGCGAAACGACATCACGCCCAAGCTGGTGGCCTGGGACACGCGCCGGGACCGGCTGCACCGCATCATCCACCTGCCCCCGCCGCTGGTGCCCGAAGGCCAGTTTGTCAACGACCTGGCGGTGGACCTTACCCACGATCACATCTACATCGCCGACCCCGCCGGGGGTGAGAACGCCGCGCTGATCGTGGTCGAGCTTCGCACCGGCCACGCCCGCCGCGTGCTCGAAGGCCACCAGAGCGTGGTGCCCGAGGACATCGACATGGTCTTCGACGGCCGGCCGGCTGAGATTCTCGGGCCCGACGGCGAGACCTTCCGCCCTCGCGTCGGGGTCAACCCCATCGCGCTGGATGCGGCCGATGAGTGGCTCTACTACGGGCCCATGAGCGGCACGACCATGTACCGCATCCGCACCGCCGACCTTCGCAACCGCGAACTGGACGATGACCAGCTCGCCCAGCGCGTCCAGGCCTATGCGGACAAGCCCATCGGCGACGGCATCAGCATCGACAATGCCGGCAACATCTACATCAGCGCCATCACCGACAACGCCATCGGCGTGATCGACACCGACCGCCAGTACCGCATCCTGTTCCAGGATGATGAACTGCTCCAGTGGCCCGATGCCTTCAGCTTCGGCCCGGATGGCAAGATGTACGTGGTGGCCAACCAGCTCCACCGTGGGCCGGTGCTCAACGCCGGCGAGGATGAGACCGAGCCGCCCTATTACATCTTCCGCTTCCGCCCCCTCGCCCCCGGCACCGTCGGCCGCTGAGCCGCCCGGCGAAGCCGGCAGGGCGGGTCAAGCGCAGCGGACCCACCGTCGGGTCCTGGCTCAGCGCGTCGCGCCGAGTTGTTCAAGCAGGTCGACCATGCCCTGATCGCCGCGGGCGCGGGCGCGCATGAGGGGGGTGAGCGGTTCACCGGTGGGGTCGTCGGGGGCGGCGGCGGTGGGGCGGTCGAGGTCGGCGCCGGCTTCGTGCAGCAGCCGGACCATGTCCAGGTCGCCGTTGTCGATGGCGAGGTCGAGCGGACGAAGGGGGGGGCTTTCGCCGGTGCGGGCCTCGACGTTGGCGCCGTACTCCAGAAGCAGGCGGGCGGCATCAAGCATCCCCCCCCTTACCGCCACGTGCAGGGGCGTGCTGTCATCGTGGGTGGCGGTGTTGACCGGCGAGCGTGCCTCCAGCAGTATCTGGATCACCTGCGGCTCCCTCGCGCGCAGGGCGTGGAACAGGGGCGTTCTGCCGTGGACGTCGCGCACGTCCACCTCGGCGCCGGCCTCGAGCAGCACCCGCACCATCTCGGGATTGCCCGCATAGGCCGCGGCCATCAGCGGGGTGTCGCGGTAGTCGTAGCTGGCCTGGTTGACGTCGACACCGGCCTCGATGAGCAGCCTCACCGCCTCGGTCGAGCCGCCCTGGATGGCGGGCAACAGCGCGTTGTGGCCCTGACGGTCGCGGGCATGCAGGTCCGCACCGGCGTCCATGAGCAGTCTTGCGGCGGCGATGTGGCCGCGGCTGAGGGCGGCCTGGAGCGCGCTCTGATCCTCGGCGTTGGTGGCGTTGACCTCGGCGCCGTGCTCGAGCAGCATCCGGACGAGCTGGTCGTGACCGTTGTGGGCGGCCAGCATCAGGGCGGTGAGGCCGTCGCGCTCGCTGGCGTCGAGGTCCACCTCGCGCTCGAGCAGCACGGCGGCGAGGTCTTCGCGGCCGGCCTTGGCCGCCACCATCAGCGGAGTGTCGCCGCGGTGGGTGGCCTGCCCGGCGGGGGCGCCTTCCTCCAGCAGCAGCCGCACCACCTGGACATCGCCGCCCTCGACGGCGAAGATCATCGGCGACTGGCCCAGATCGTCGTGGCGGTCGACCCGCGCCCCGGCACTGAGCAGCAGCCGAACGCTCTGGAGGTCACCGCTGAGCGCGGCCATGTGAATGGCGGTACGACCGAGGTCGGTGGTGTGGTCCACACGGGCTCCGGCGGCCAGCAACATGCGCAGCGACGCGGCGTTGCCGTTGCGCGCGGCGTGGATGAGGGCGGTGAGGCCGGCCTGGTCGGCGGTATGGACATCTGCGCCGGCTTCGAGCAGCTTCTGGACGATGGCCGGGCTGATCGGCGCTGCCATGGTCAGCGCTGAAGCGCCGTTGGCCGGGTGCTGATAGGCCACGTCGGCCTCGTGCTCCAGCAGCGCGGCCACCACCTGCTCGCGGCCGTGCTCGGCGGCGAAGATCAGTGCGGTGTCGCCGATGAGGCTGGCGGCGTTGGCATCGGCCCCGGCTTCGAGCAGGGCCCTGACGTCATCCACCCGTCCCGCCCGGGCGGCCCGCATCAGGTGGGTGAAGCCCAGGTGGTCGGCGGCGTTGACGTTCAGCCCCGCGGCGATCTGCTCGGGCAGGGGGGGGCGGCGAACCGGCCGGGCCCAGGCGCGGCGGTGGGTCGCATCGATGGTCAGCACCAGCCGGTCGAGCGCCTGCCCGCTGATGCTGCCCATCTGACGCGGCGGTTCGCTCGGTGGGTTCCCGCCGCGTTGCCCGCTCCCGCGCCCGATGCGAAACACCGTGGTGACCTCGTGCAGCGTCTGATCGAGCACCTCGAGCCGCTCCAGATCGCCCACGTGCACCCAGTGGCCCACGCCCAGCGCGGAGGCCCGGCGCCAGGTGGGCAGCGCTTCGAACCACTTGCGGTGGGCTGCGACGAATTCCGGGTCCACTTCCAGCCCCACCGGCCCCGCGGTATGCACCACCGCCAGGCCCTCGATGCCTTCATCCAGCCGCACCGGCACCATCACGAACCGCCAGTGCATCCCGGTGCGGTGCTCGACGGCATCGGCGGGGGGGGTGAACTGCTCGGGATCGTGCAGGGTCAGCCGGCCCCGGCCCGGATCGAGGGTGAAGGGGACGCTGCCGAGCACATCCATGCCGATCACCCCCAGCACGGGCACCCCGAAGTGTTCCAGATGCGTGTCGCGGTCCAGGACCTGAATCGGCAGCGACTTGAACTCGGCCTGGCCGATCCGCAGCGACTCAACCATCCGCCACTGCATCCGCCCGGGATCGAAGCCCAGCAGGCGCCTGGGGTTGTCCACCACCGGCAGCCCCAGGCGGACCGCCACCCGCCCCGAGAGGGCACTGAGGCCGCCGGTGTTGACCAGGAACAGGCCGACCTCGGTGTCGTTGATCTGCACGGGCACGAAGAACATCTTGTCCCCACGCTCGACCGCCACCGTGCAGGCATCCGCGCCGTCGCGGAAGGTGACCTCGGGCGTGAGGGCATCGCGGGCCTGCGGGGGCGGCGGCTGGGCGACGTCGGCCGCGAGCGCGACCGGGGTCAGGGCCACGAGGGTGACGGCGAGCAGGTTCCATTTCCACATGGGGTCGCTCCGTGCGAGTGCGGGCGGTCAGCCGGGTGTAAGGGGGCGCGGGCGGGGGCGCGGCCGGGGGGGGGTGACCGCGCGGCGCCAGGGGAAGCGAGCGTGGCCGGTTCTCGCGGCGGGGGGGAGGCACATCGGGCCCACGGCTCGGATTCGCCTCACTGTAGGCCGCGATCGGCCGCACTCCAAATCGGGCCGGAGGCGCATCGGGGTTGGGCCCGATGGCTTCGGGGGACGTCCATGCACAAGAGGCGTGAAGATCCGGAGGTAACCGCAAGAGGGCGCAGAGGACCATGAAGTGCGGAGAAGGGTGCGGGGATTGGGGTTTCACAGGTGGGTTCGAGGGCGGGGCGATGGCGTTTATACCGGTAAGATGCTGTATTGAAAAGTGTTATGGTTATTCTAGGGCCTGCTCCCCTGTGGCTGGCCTGCGGGTTGGGGATGCGGTAATGGGTGAA
>PUMS01000356.1 GCA_003551485.1 Phycisphaeraceae bacterium
CCATCCGCCGGGCCGGCAACGACAGGCGGTGCCCCCCTGCCTCAATCCACCTGGATGCCCTTCTGTTCCAGCCAGTCCTTGAGGTCGCTCATCTGCGTCTCGAACACATCGTTGTCGTACTCTTCCTCGAGCCGCTGGACGTGTTCGAGCAGGTCCGGATGCTGGCCGACGGCCTCGTTGACGCGTTTTTCCCACTGGTCGACGATCGAGCGGAGGCTTTCCAGGTCCAGCCAGGTGCCCAGCACCGCCGCCAGCTTGCGCAGCAGCGTCAGGATCGCGCGAGGGTTGCGGCCCTGGACGTAGGCCGGGATCTCCGCCACCAGTGTGCCCATGCTCAGGCCCGCATCCGCAGCGCGGCTGAGCATGTAGGTGGTCACGCTGCCCGGCCCCTCGTAGTTGGTGAACGGCACGTGACAGGCCAGCAGGCGCTGGCGCATGGTGGCATCGGAGGCGCTGGCGTAGACACGCGGGTCGCGCGTGTGCGGCACCGCGCCGCCCACACTGCCGATGAACAGCACCGTCGCCACACCCAGGCGGTTGGCGGCGGTGAACACGCAGTCGGTGTAGAGTTCCCACCGCATGTTGGGTTCCTGGCCGGAAAAAAGAGCCATATTGTGCCGCGGGCAGACCCAGAAGCGGTTCTCCGGCATCTCGACGTGCTCGAGCACGCCATCGGTGATCTTCACCCGCGGCCGAAACATCGCCGCGATCTCCATCGAGCCGGGGAAGTTGAGCAGGTAGAACGGCGCCGGGTCGATGTGCCCGGCCGCATCACCCCCGACCAGCTCGCGCAACAGTTCGGCAGTAGCCGTCGAGGCGTTGCCGCCATCCATCCATCCCGTCAACGACACCACCATCGCCCCCTGCGACAGCACCGCCGGCCGATCGATCTGAAGCAGTTGGTCCACCATGAGTTGCGATTCTAGCAGCCGCAGGTGGGCGATGCAGCGGTCCCCGTGTGGCGGGCAGGGCGAGCACCGCTGCGAAGGGGCCAGAGTTTTCGGTCCCTGATAGCATTGCGGGATACTTACCGGAGTCTCTGCGAGCTGACAGGCTCGTTCGCCGGCGGCCCTCACGTTGCCCCTTTGCGCCCTGCGGGGGCCTCCCGCGGTAGCGGTATGGCGGGCGACCGGACATTCTGGAAAAATATGCCTTGAAAGTGTCTCATGAGCAGGATATGATTCCATGGCCAACGTAAAGGCGTTCCACGTGCCAGGGCTCAAGATGTGATTCTACAGCGGTGACCACCAGCCGCCGCATTTCCACGCGCAGCGGCCCGGTCACTGGGATGCCAGGGTCTTCATCCTGGAGGATGATGAGAGGATGATCCAGGTCATCCGCCCGCCGAACGGCAGGATCCACGCGAAGGATCGGCGAGCGATCGTTGCAGGCGTCAAGCATCACCGGATCGGATTGATGGAACAATGGGAAGCCTCGCAGGACGGCTGAACGCTCGAGGGACGTGATATGAAGCCACAGCGTGAATTCGACGTAATCCTGCGCGGCGGGCGACTGTCCCAGTCCCTGCGCGCCATCTGCACAGCGGCCCAGCGCCGCAAGTGGCGCGCGCGCATCCGACTATTGGAAGATTGGGCGCGGGTGGATGACCGCGAGGAACGGGACCTCTTCGTGGTGATGCAGCACGGCGATCTGCTCAACGAATCTGAGTTGCAGCAGGCGCGCAGGAAGCGAACGGCAGGTGAGAAGCGATTCCTTGTGTTGCCGGATGAGACCCCGATCGAATCGATATGGGAACGCATCTTCAAGCTTGGCGTCCGCTCGGCTCACCGCATCCATACACCCCGGCTGGAAACCGGGGATATCCGTACCTATCTGAAGCGGTTTCTGTCGTCACTCGCTGAGTCGTCAGAACAACAGACCATCATGGATGCGTGGTGGGAGGGGGAGCAGTTCGTTGTGATCTCGCCCACCTTTGAACGGCTTCACGTGCCGGTGGATGTCATTGCGAAGATTCGGCACGCCCCGATCGAGGAGCGTCACAACTTTGAGATCGATGAGTGCGGCACGTTCGTCTACTGGCCCGGTCACGACGTTCACATGGGTTGGGAGCAGTTTCATCAAGCGGTGGACCCGCAGGCGCGGGTGCGAGCGCAACAGAAGTCCGAAGCATTCGACAAACGCTACGGTCAGGCCATCCGAAGGCTGCGTGTCGAGAAAGGGCTGACCCAGGCACAGATTGCTGGACTCGACGCTCGAACAGTCCGACGGATCGAACACGGCCTGACCCGCGTGAGCGCCAATGCACTGCGAAAGCTGGCGGCGGCCCACGGGATGGAAGTAAACCATTATCTGACGCAATTGGCGGCTCGTTCCCAGATGCGGCCCGCAACATCCTCGTAGCGAATTGCTGCTCCTGCTGCCATTTCCTGGAACCGTTCACCGCCCACCCATGTCTCAGGGTGGATAGAGCGAGGCTTTGCGAGCAAAGGCTTCGACAGCGCTCCGCGCCAAACCCACCATTCTTGGGTCCAACACCGGATGCCGCCGGTGGCTTGTCCACCAGTACCCCCAGCCGACACCAATCGCACTGACCGGCAAGGGGGGCAGTGGCACCCGGCGCTGGGCAAGGGGCCGCTGCGTCCCGGTCGCTTGGGCGGGGTGCGGGGTGATAGAATGAGGATATGAAGCCCGATGCCCCCGCCTCGATGCCCGATTCCAACGATGGGATCATGATCCCGCTTTGCGCTGTGTTCCGGCGGTTTCTCAAGAAGCAGGGCCTGAAGTTCACACCCGAGCGGGCGCTGGTCCTGGATGCCGTGCTGGCGCAGACGGGGGTGTTCGAGGCCGATGCCGTGGACGGCCATCTGCGATCCAAGGGCCATCGCCTGGGCAAGGCCACGATCTACCGCACGCTCAAGCACCTGCTGGATGCGGGCATCATCGGCGAGGTGCTCATCGGGGCCAAGCAGTCGCACTACCGTCTGACCTTCGGGCAGCCGGCGCGTGGGCATCTGGTGTGCATCGCGACCGGCCGCATCGTCGAGTTCGCCGCGCCCGAACTCGAATCGCTTCGCGACCGCATCTGCGCCGAGCACGGCTTCGACCCGGTCAGCGTCCGCCTGGTCATCCACGGCGTCAGCCCCGAGGCCAGGGAAAGCGATGAATGAACGCGGCGCAGGTCGCCGCCGCCCGAACCGTGCCCCTGCCAGCCAGGGTTCTTCGGGCAGTGGCGTTGGACCGCATGCCCCCCGCCTGCTTCACCAGGTGCCGGTGGTGAGGTATTCGTGGACCGAGGCGGCGGCCTTGCGGCCGGCGCCCATGGCGAGGATGACCGTGGCCCCGCCGCTGACAATATCGCCCCCGGCGAACACGCCGCGCTTCGAGGTGCGCATCGACTGCTCATCGGCGACGATGTAGCCCCACCTGTTGGTCTTGAGGTCGGGGCTGCTGGACTGCACCAGCGGGTTGGCGCCCGTGCCCACGGCAATGATGGCCACATCCACGGGCATCTCGAACTCCGAGCCCTCGATCGGCGTCACCCCGCGGCGGCCCGAATCATCGGGCTCACCGAGCGCCATCTTCACGCACTTCATCGACCGCAGGTAGCCACGGTCGTCGCCGATGAACTCGGTGGGGTTGGTCAGCGTGAGAAACTCCACGCCCTCATCGTGGGCATGATGCACCTCTTCAGCCCGGGCGGGCATCTCCTGATCGCTTCGCCGGTAGATGATCATCGCGCGCTTCGCGCCGAGGCGGCGGGCGGAGCGCACCGCATCCATGGCCGTGTTGCCGCCGCCGACCACCGCCACGTTGCGGTCCCGGCACTGGTAGATGGGCGAATCGTAGCCGTCGGGGTCGTAAGCCTTCATCAGGTTCACGCGGGTGAGAAACTCGTTGGCCGAGTAGACCCCGCCCAGGTGCTCACCGGGGATGTCCATGAACCGCGGCAGGCCGGCGCCGGTGGCGATGAAGACCGCATCATAGCCCTCATCGCGCATCAGCTCCTCCAGCGTCACCGTCTTGCCCACCACGACGTTGGTCTCGAAGCGCACGCCCATCTTCCGCAGGTTGTCCACCTCCTGGCGCACGATGTCCTTGGGCAGGCGGAACTCGGGGATGCCGTAGACCAGTACCCCGCCGATCTCGTGCAGGGCCTCGAGCACGGTGACCTCGTGGCCCTTGAGGCTCAGGTCGCCGGCGCAGCTCAACCCCGCCGGGCCCGAGCCGACCACCGCCACCTTCTTGCCCGTCAGCGGCGCCCGCTCGGGGATGCCCACCTGCCCGGTGGACTGCTCGTAGTCGGCCACGAACCGCTCGAGGTAGCCGATGGCCACCGGCATCTGGCGCTTGCCCAG
>PUMS01000266.1 GCA_003551485.1 Phycisphaeraceae bacterium
CAAGCCCCGGTGCCCCGCCGGGCCTTGGCGACCGCGCGGAGCTTGCCCAACTCCTGCACCGGTTGTGGGGCGGGGCGGCCGATGAACGCGCTGATGAACTGATCGACCTCACCTGGCAGGCGATCCTGCAGCAGCAGCGGCGGCAATGACACCTTCAAGCGACTGCGGCGGTGCCGGAGGTCGAAGGACGTGGCGTGGAAACAATGCCCGCATCATCACCACGAAAAAGGGTGGCGCAGGGGCCCATGAGCCTGCGCCGCACCCACGAGGATGGAAACGGCGGCACGGGCCGGACGGCCGCATGGAGCGCGGTCGTCTCGGCCGCTCCGAGGTCCGCGGCCCGGGATGCGGCCGAGACGGCCGCGCTCCATGCAACCGGCTCCGGCAGGCGATTTCCAGAGCAGCGATATCCCTCCGAGCGGCGCGATGTTCATTGCTTTGGCCGTCGCAACGCAACATGAGTGATTCCCGGAGGGAGAGGGAGTCAGGCCTTCCGGGCGGGCGATCGGCCGACCCCGCGGAGCCGGATGTCTCAGCAACTCGACTGGATGACTTGGCACGGCCGACAGCGCCGGGCGCTACTGACGGCTTGTTCGCCGGTGCCTGTGCCTTGCGGTGGCCGCGCCACCCCCGCTGCCCGCCCCGGCGGGGTGGGTTTTCGGGGGCGGGGTGGGGCTGCTATCCTTGGGCGCCATGAATGCCAACCTCGACATCCAGCAGCGGATCGCGCAGTGGGAGAACATGACCGCGGCCGATCCGGACAACGCCATGGGCTGGTTCAGCCTCGGCAACGCCTACAAGGATGCCGGCCGGCCCGAGGACGCCGTCAAGGCGCTCGAGGCCTGCCTCCAGCGCGACCAGACCTACAGCCGCGCCTACCAACTCCTGGGCCAGGTGCTGATGCACATGGGCCGGCGCGAGGAGGCGGCCGAACTGCTCACCCGCGGCTACCGCACCGCCGCCGAGCGCGGCGATGTCATGCCGCAGAAGGCCATGGGCAGCCTGCTGGAGAAGCTCGGCCGCGACCTGCCCGATGTCTCCGACCTCCAGCCCAGGGTCGAGCTCAGCGGCGACCAGATCATCGACCGGCGAACCGGCCAACCGGGCACGAAGATGAAGGACCCGCCCATGCGCGGGCCCATCGGCCAGTTCATCCACGCCCACTTCAGCCAGGAAACCTGGCGCGAGTGGATCGGCATGGGCACCAAGGTCATCAACGAGCTGCGCCTGGACTTTTCCATCCCCGAACACCAGGACATCTACGAACAGCACATGCTCGAATACCTGGGCTTCACCCGCGAGGAAGCCGAGGAATACGCCCGCCAGCAACAGGAATCCTCCACCAACTAACCCCCCCGGAAGGCCCCGCAAGCCCCCGGAAGGCCCCGGAACGCCACGGGAGCCCCGGCCCGCCCTACCCCGCCATCGCCCGCCAACCCCGGCCCCGCGGCCGCCGGAAGTGCTCCATGAGACCGCATCCACCCCGCCGATGGGTCGGCCGCGCGGGGGGGAGGGGGATAGGGGGGGCAGGTGGCCCGTTCGTTCTTCCCTCACCCCTTAACTGGAACAGACATGGTTGACTTCGCCCTTGTCGGTTGTGCCCACATCCACACCCCCTCGTTTGTCAAGAAGCTCAAGGCTCGCGGTGATCTGCGCGTCCGCCGCGTGTGGGACCACGATGCCGACCGGGCGGCGAAGAACGCCGCCGAACTCGGCTGCGAGGTCGAGGCCGATGTGAACCGCATCTGGGCCGACGGCGACATCCGCGCTGCTGTCATCTGCGCTGAGACCGACCGCCACGAGGGCCTGGTCCTGCCCGCGGCGGAGGCGGGCAAGCACCTGTTTGTCGAAAAGCCCCTGGGCTTCGCCGCCGCCGATGCCCAGCGCATGGCCGCGGCCATCGACAAGGCCGGCGTGCTCTTTCAGACCGGCTACTTCATGCGATCAAGTCCCATCCACCAGTGGCTGCGGGCGCGCATCAATGACGGCGCCTTCGGCACCATCACCCGCCTGCGGCACAGCAACTGCCACGGCGGCGCCCTGGGCGGCTGGTTCGATACCGACTGGCGCTGGATGGCCGACCCGACGGTCGCCGGCTGCGGCGGCTTCGGTGACCTGGGCACCCACTCGCTGGACATCCTGATGTGGCTGATGGGCGATGTCGAGCGCGTCACCGGTGACGTGAACGTGGTCATCAACCGCTACGATGGCTGCGATGAATCGGGCGAGGCCCTGATCCGCTTCAAGAACGGCGCGGTGGCCACGCTGGCCGCCGGCTGGGTGGACGTGGCCAACCCCCACACCGCCCTGGTCAGCGGCACCGAGGGCTTCGCCCACGTGGTCAACGGCAGGCTTTATGCGAAGGGCAGGGCCTTCGACGGCGAGGGCAAGGACCTGCTCGAGATCACCGACCTGCCCGCCGCGCGTCCCCACGCCTTCGACCTGTTCCTCGATGCGGTGGTCACCGGCAACAAGGATAAAGCCGTCGGGCTCGTCACCCCTACCGAAGCCGCCCAGCGCAACGTGGTCATGCAGGCCATCTACGAAGCGGCCCGGCGCCGGACGTGGGTGGATGTCGGCCCGTGATCGGGTCCGGCAAGGCACGGGTGGACACACCGCCCCCGGCCCCCCCGGCCCCCGGCCCCCGGCCCTTGCGCGACTTGGGCTTCTCAGCTCCGTACCAGCAGGATGATGAACAGGACCAGGGCCACGGCCCAGCCCATGGCGGCGACCCAGAAGCCGGGGTGCTGAACCATGGCGCTGCCGATGGACTCTCGCTCGGCGCCGTGCTCCATCCCGGTTGTGGAGACGGCGGTGTCCTCCATCCGCTGGAGGGCGGAGAGGTCGAAGCTCTTGCGGGCCTGAAGCGGCGGTTCGCCGCGCTTGACGGCCTCGAGATCGGACAGCAGGTCTTCGGTATTCTTGTACCGCTCCTTGCGGTTCTTGGCCATGCAGACTTCGATGATCTCGCCGATGCCGGCACTGAGGGCGGGGTTGACGTGGTCGGGCGGGATCAGGTCGGCCTTGAGGTGCTTGTGCATGACCGCCGAGGGGTTGGGCCCATCGAAGGGCACGCGGCCGGTGACCATGTGATAGAGCGTGGCCCCCAGGCCGTAGATGTCGGCACGGAAATCGACATCCACCATGCCGCGGATCTGCTCAGGTGAGATGTAGTAGGGCGTGCCGAAGGCCTTGCCGGCCTCGGCCTCGGCGGCCTCGACATCGCTGACAGCGCGGGCCAGACCCATGTCGGCCAGCTTGGTGACCCCTTCGGGTGTGAGCATGATGTTCTTGGGCTTGACATCGCGGTGAATGAAGCCGGCCTTGTGGGCGTGGCTGAGGGCGCCGACGATCTGGATGGCGATCTCCAGGGCGCGGCTCTCGGGATAGGGTTGTCCGGTGGCGATGTCATCGTAGACGGTCCGCCCCTCGACATACTCCATCACAAAGTAGTGGAACTCCCCGGCCTGGCCCACGTCGTAAGCCTGGACGATGTTGGGGTGGTTGAGCTTGGCCGCAGCGCGGCCCTCGGCGTAGAAGCGCTGGACGAATTCCTTGTTGTTGGTGTATTTGCGCGGTAGCACCTTGATGGCGACCAGGCGGTCGAGGCTGAGCTGGCGTGCCAGGTAGACCGTGGCCATGGCCCCGGCGCCGAGGCGTTTGAGAATCTGGTAGCCGGGTATCTGCTGCGAGCGGTTGTGCTGCTCCTGCTCCTCCTGCGCCTTGGGCCGCAGCCGATCGAGCTGGCGCTGCGTGACGTAGCCGCGGCTGACCAGCACAGTGGCCAGGCTCTGGTCGCTGGCCGCCTGCTGCTCGGCCTCGCGCTTGATGCGCAGGGCCTCCTCGACCTCCTCGGCCTTGGCCAGGCCCTGTTCGACCACCAGGCGACCCAGGATCGAGTCGAGGTTGGTTTGCGTGGTTTCACTGGCCATGCGCAATGGCTCACTTGCCCGCGAGGAGCCGGGCCGATAACCGGGCGGGAACGGCCGGTGGATGCGGGCACCTTAAAAAGCCCTCTGGGGTGTGTCAACCCCATCAGGCAATTGTAAACCGCTTGAGGACAATCGGCTGAGTGAATCGCCAACCTTCATGGCCAGTTCCCCCCACGGCCGGCAGACGGTCGACATTGCCCGGTTGGGGCGTCGGCCCATCGTCGACGGGGTCGGGTTCGCCGGGGCGATGCGCCCCCGCGGCCGCTTTGCGTGAAGCAGGCGGTGCGGTCGCCACCCGTGGCGACCCTCCCGGCCCGGGGGGGGGGGGGCCGCGGACAACAAGTCTTTTTATGAGAGGCGTTTGCAGTATGGCGGGCGGGG
>PUMS01000229.1 GCA_003551485.1 Phycisphaeraceae bacterium
CCGGGCCGCATCGGGCCACGATCGGCCCGTCGGAGCGGTCCAGATCGGTCCGTGGCCGACCCCGATGCGGGCGCCTCGGGATCAAGTTCATCATCCACACCGCCGATGTTACCCCCAGCCGCGACCGTTCACGCCCGCGCGCCCAGGGAGTCAACGATGCCCAGCGACGTCGTCCGCATCATCTGCCCGAATCTCAGGTGCAAGGCCATCCTCGCCGTGCCGGCCTCGGCCCGTGGCAAGGCCGTCCGCTGCCGCCAGTGCGGCTCACGCATCCAGGTCCCCATGCCACGCACTCAGCCGGCCGCCACACCACCGGCCGACGTCCCGGCCGCCGGGGATTGACCGACGCACCACAGGCGTTTTCTCCGCATGGCCGTCGTGCACCATTCAACGGGGCCGCGCCGCCCTTGAGTGTTGCACCACAGGGAACTGGGCGCCGGTCCGCGGCTCAGCGGTCTTCCTTTTTCTTTTTCGGCCGCTGCTGAGGATCGGTCATCGGAAGCTGCTCGCCTTCATCGTCCTCATCGATGCGGGCCAGGTTATCCAGTGCATCGCTGGCCGTATCCATGTCTTCGGTCGAGGCCTGAAGCTCACTGAGCGCCGAATCGCGATCTTCGGTAACGGTGTGCGCCGAGTCGCCCCGGTCATCGGCCTCATCCTCGAACGGCTCATCGCCAAGCTCATCGTCGAGGTTCGATTCCTCGGCATCCACAATGGTCCGGACGGCCCGGACCTTCTCCGGCTTGCCATCGATCACGAGCGTGAACACCACCGGACCGATGCCGATCTCATCGCCGGCATCCAACGCTGCTTCCTGGATGCGAATGTTGTTGTGGAACGTGCCGTTGCTCGAGCCCAGATCGCGGAGGGTCACCTGCTCGCCCTCGATGCGCAACTCACAGTGCTTGCGGGAGACGCTGGAGAGCGGAATCCGCAGGTCGCAGGAGTTGGTCCGTCCAAGCACGATCCGACTCTTCTTGATCGGAAAATCCCGGCGCGTCCCATCGGCTCGAAACATGACCAGTTGGGCGTTCATAGATGCTTCCGGCGAAGGTTTGTCCCCGGCCTCCATCTTTAACTATGGTAATGTCTTGAAAGAGCGATGGCAACCCGGATTCTCTCGTTCTGACAGCCCGCCCGAGGGCCTGTATGTCCATGTGCCCTTCTGTTTCCACAAGTGCCATTACTGCGACTTCTATAGCATCGTCGAAAACGATGACGACCGACATAACCACTTTGTGGCAAGGCTTTTGGAAGAATTTGACGCCCTGGCCGCCCTCCCCGGCGCACCGCCCTTGGCACCCCGCAGCATCTTCATCGGCGGCGGCACGCCCACCTTCCTGTACCCCGATGCCTGGCGATCTCTGGCCCGGGGTCTCGACCGCCGCATCGACCGCCATCGCCTCGCCGAGTTCACCGTCGAGGCCAACCCCGAGACCATCGAGCCGCCGCTGATGGACCTGCTGGTCGACCTCGGCGTCAACCGCATCAGCCTCGGCGCCCAGAGCTTTCAGCCGCGATTGCTCAAGGCCCTGGAGCGCTGGCACGACCCGGCCGGCGTCGCCAGGGCGGTGGCGACCGCGCGGCGGGCGGGCATCGGGAGGGTCAACATCGACCTGATCTTCGCCATCCCCGGCCAGGACCTGCACCAACTCGATGCCGACCTCGACGCCGCCCTGGCCCTCGAGCCGGACCACCTCAGCTACTACGGCCTGACCTACGAGCCCAACACCACCCTGACCCGACGCCTCGAGCGGGGACAGGTCCAGCCCATCGGCGAGGACCTGGCCGCGGCAATGTACGAGCGCATCCTCGACCGGCTCGAAGCCGCCGGCTTCGTCCACTACGAGATCAGCAACTGGGCCCGCCCCGGCCACACCTGCCGGCACAACCTGCTCTACTGGCACGATGCCGACTGGCTGGGCGTGGGACCGGGTGCGGCCAGCCACATCGGCGGCCAGCGCTGGAAGAACGCCCCCCACCTGGGCCTCTACCTGGCCAGCCGCGGCCTGCCCCCGGCCCAGGACGTTGAATTGCCCGACCCGGCCCGCGCCACCGGTGAACGCCTGATGATGGGCCTGCGCCTGCGCGAAGGGGTCGCCCTGGCCTGGCTGAGCCAGGCCCTGCCCGCCGATGACCCCCGCCGGGCCGTAATCCACCAAGCCATCGCCGACAATCTGCTTGAACAGACTGCAACCCACCTACGGCTCACCCGCCGCGGCCTGCTGCTGGCCGATGACCTGCTGATACGGCTGATCTGACCGGCACCCGATCATGATTATCGGCCCGTGAGGCCCTCACCGGGAACTGATCGTAGCCCGGACAGCGCACAACCGCCTGTGCGCCGCCGGCCGGTTGATGAAGCCCATCGCGACCTGTCGGACACCACATGCCAGTTGCGGTGTTCTCAGTTCACCGTAACTTCTGCCGCGTGACAACCGTCGAGCGTGGCGGCACGAATGGTGACGGGACCGGGCACATCGCGTATGCGCTGCACCAGGCCGCCCTGCTCCACCCGCACGACATCGGGATCACTGCAGGTCCAGACGCAGTTGAGGTCCGTCAGGTCCATCGCGGCGCTGTCCCCCTGGGTCAAGGCACGCAGGCGTGTGGTTTGATACAGGCCCAGCTTGTCGATCCCGCCTGGGGTGTGGGTGTGCTCCTTCAATGAGAGCCCGCGGATCTGATCGAGCGGCTGAGAGGTAAGGATGACCTGTGTGAAAGTCCTGGCCGGCACGGTGAAGTCGAAAATGCCCCGGCTCAGATCGTGCTGGGCGACAGCCTGGTCTCGGTGGTTGGCACCGGTTTGGCGGACGACGGCATGACGGTGGTCATGCGCAAACCATGCCGGGTCGAGCCGGCAGCCCGGTGCCGGCCGATCCGTGGTGTTGATCAAATTGATGATAAGCCGGTCCGGCTGACGGACCGCGAAGAGGTCAAGCTGATCATGCAGGTCCTGCGGCCCGGAGGTGGTGGGGTTGACCAGGCCCACCTCGAGCACGTCGAACGGGCCGGGCTCGCCCGCAGCGCTGCGGGCACAGCGGGCGAGCATGCGGAACATGAAATACGCCGGCGTGGCGAAGCGGACCTGCTGCTCCTGGAAACTCGGATACCAGGCCTCCCCGCCCCATGAGCGCCCCTCCCGGCCGCGGTCCCACAATGCGCGGTCTTTGCCGCTCCAGTCGACCATGTTCATGTCGCCGTAGAGCAGGTGCTTGTAGTTGCGATGCGTCGAGGGGAAGTGCAGCAGGTAGAAGGTGGCAAACGCCATTTCGGGATCGCCGCTCCTGCTGATGCCCAGGACGGTCTGGATGAGCCGGGCGGTCTCCAGGGAGCTGTCCAGGGCGAAGAGCATGCGGTCGACGGGCACGCTGCCGGAGTAGCGGTTGAACTCGGTGATGGCGGTCCGGCGGCCCAGTTTGCGGGCGCTGGCTGCCACAGCGCAGAAGAGGGTGGTAAAGGTGCGCGGGTCGGGGTGGTAATGGTGGAAATCCAGAATGTCAAGGTGCTCGGCCGCCGCCGCCCACAGCGGCTGCCAGTAGACGGTGGTCGGCCCGGACAGTTGCATGTCCGCGGCCTGGGCGGCCTCGCCGAGCAACTCGCGGACATCCTCCAGCGCCGTCCGGGCCAGGCGCGCCAGGGCGGCATATTGGGCGGAGAGGATGTCCGCGTAGCGCGTGATGGTCGGTTCATCTGCGCTCCAGAAAAGCTCGGCCCAGTTTCTGGCGGCGAGGTCTTCGGGCAGGTGAAACCAGCCGCGGCGGTTTTCAGGCTCATTGACCATCATGAAGTAGCGGGCGGCGTAGCGCGAGGCGTAATGCCAGATCACGGCGAAGTAGTACTCATAGGCGCTGGCCGCGGCCTCCCAGTCCAGCCCCGTGTCGTCGGGAACCTGCCTGGCCTCGACGTCGCGGATCAGCGGCCGGGGAAAGTGGCCGGTGCCATAGCCGAGGCTGATCAGTGGCGCGATGCCCAGGTCGTTGATTCGAGCCACGATGCCGTCAGGCACACCCAGCCAGGGCAGTGGCGTGTCGAAGGCGTAGTTGTCCCACTGGATGGCCGGGCCGTCCGGATCGTCCAGTATCCGCCGGCGGAAGGCCTCGAAGTCATCGCGGCTGCTGACCGTGCCCCAGGTGCCGGGCTCGACCGGCCGGCGGCGCAGCGTCTGCTCGGGGTGGAACTCGCGGGCCGCGGTGATGCCGCTGTCGGCGACCCAGTCCCAGAGATTGGTGGTCTCGTGGTTGTCCTGGATTTCGATGTTGACACCGAAACGGGCGGGCGTGCGGGCCCGGACCTGTGGTCGGACGAC
>PUMS01000068.1 GCA_003551485.1 Phycisphaeraceae bacterium
CCAGTGGCCGTAGTCGTCGATGATGAGCACGCCGCCGGGGCTGAGGCGCGGAAACAGGTGGATCAGCTCGTGGCGGGTCGAGCTGTACCAGTCGGTGTCGAGGCGCAGCAGGGCGATCTGCCGGGGTGCCTCGCCGGGTATCGTTTGCTCGACCTTGCCCTTCACGAAGTGCATCAGGGCGGGCTCGTAGCCGGTGGATTCGAGATTGGCGCGGACCTCCTCGATCGAGGCGTAACACCAGTCCGAGCCATCAGCCTGCTGCCACTGCTTCTGCTGGAAGGTGTCTCTGGCGACCATGCCGCGGTGATCCACGTCTCGTTCATCGGGCTCGACCATGCCACTGTAGGTGTCGTAAAGGTAGAGCTCGCGCTTGGCATCGCCCTGCTGCATCAGGGAACGGGCCACGGCCATCATGCTCCCGCCGCGCCATACACCGCACTCGACCATGGCCCCGGGGATGCCGGCCTGGGCGATGTACTGCGTGGCGCGGATGAGGTGGAGCAGGCGATTGTCGCCGGTCATCGAATAGGGCGTGACGGCCTCGATGGTGGCGATGTCCTGCTCGGTGCAGTCCTCGGCAAAGCGCGGCCGTCTGGCCGCATCGCCATCGGGACGGTAGTCGACGATGTCGTAGCCGAGCCGCCGGGCCGTACCGCGGAGCATTCGTTTGGCTATGCGAAGCATGTCTCCACCATCCTTGCGTGGGAAATCGAAATAGGGGAGGTCTGTGCCATTGCTGTCATGATCCGCCCTGCCCGGCGGCATGTTCCTGGCCGGTCCCGCCGCGGCCGAGCAGGCGACCGATCCGGCTGGCCAGCGATTGCCGCACCAGTCGCGGCAACATGCGGGCCACCTGGCCCAGTGTCGGGTTGCGCGCTTCGTGAAGCCAGCGGCGGTGGTCGCCCAGCTTCCACTGGAGCATCTGCGGATGGACCAGGTCGAGCTGCTCGTGACGCGTCTGCTGCCGTGCCTGTTGCAGGCGCGGGTTGGCTGCCACCACATCCGCGTGGGCAAAGAGCAGGATGTTCTGGCGGTACCAGGCCTTGATGTTGCCATCGGCCCAGATGCGGGGGCGGATGGGGTCCATGACCAGGTAGTCGTGGGCCTGGAAGAGCTCGACCCAGTAGCCCGGCCACTGCTCGTTGACGTGATGGATGCCGCCCTGACCTGGGATGGCCGCGGAAAACAACACCACCGGGGCCAGTTCGACCAGCGAGGCGACAAATCCGTGGGCCGACTCCGGCGGCAGGTGCTCGCCCACTTCCAGCGACATGGCCAGGTCGTAGCGCTCGCGCACGGGGAAGGGCCGGCTCAGGTCGAACCGCTCGAAACAGGACTCGGGAATCTGAAGCAGCTCGGGGTCGGTCTCCGTGCCCTCGACCCCGTATATCCGCTCGATGCCCCGCTCGCGGAACACCGCCAGCCAGGTGCCCACGCCGCAGCCGACGTCGATCACGCTGCGGACCTCAACCCGCTCGAGCACGAGGGGGATGATCGTCTCGGCCGCGTAGCGTGTGATCCGGTCGCGGTCCTGGAAGAAGCGCGGGTCGTGCTGTTTATAGGACGAATCGGTCATCTCATCTTCCGGCAGCCCGGCAGCGCGGCAGCGCGACCGGGCAACGGGCGAGTCCGGGGGCTTTCGGGCGCTGGCACCCCGGCCGGTGCCTCCCTGGGCGGCAATCCCGCATTGCATCGGCCGGGGCACGGTGTGGCTGAACGCGTTTCGAGCCGTACCATCATATATCGACACGGGCCGGGGCCGCGCCAAGGACAGGCGCAGGGCCGCCCCATCCCCGGTATCCGCCCCCGCGCGGGCGCTGCCACACGCCCCACGCAGGCGGCTGCCACCCACCTTACCCGCAACGAGAGGCTCCATGACGGATAAACGACCCAGCAAGCCCCGCAACAAGCCCCGCATCAAGATACGCCTGGCCACCCGGGCCGATGTGCCGGCCCTGGCCGAGCTCAACCGGCTGGCCTACCCGACCATGGCCGAGGATGATGTCTGCTGGGGTGAATCGCACCTGCTGAGCCACCAGCGGGTCTTCCCGCAGGGTCAGCTCGTGGCCGAGATCGGGGGCAGGATCGTGGGCGCGGCGGCGTCGCTGATTGTCGATCTCGGCCGCGACCCGCTGCGCCACCACACCTGGTCGGGCATCACCGACAGCGGCTTCTTCACCAACCACGACCCCGAGGCCGACACCCTCTACGGCGCTGACGTCTGCGCCCATCCCGACTACCGTGGCATGGGCGTGGGCCACGTCCTGTACGAAGCGCGGCGGAACCTGTGCCGGCAGTTCAACCTCCGGCGCATCCTGGCCGGGGGCCGGCTGTGGAACTACTCCGACTACGCCGACCGATACACGCCCCACGAGTACGCCGCGCGCGTGGCCCGCGGGGAAATCTACGACCTGGTGCTCAGCTTCCAACTCCGCGAGGGCTTCCAACTCCGCGGGGTGATGCCCAACTACCTCTACGACCGCCGCAGCCACAACTACGCCAGCCTCATCGAGTGGCTTAACCCCGACTACAAGCCCGTGGCCAGAGAGGGCGAGCGGCGGGTGCGGGTGGCGTGCGTGCAGTATCAGTTCCGAAAGACGCGCAGCTTCGAGGACTTCGCCCGGCAGGTGACCTACTTCACCGACATCGCCGCCGACTACCACAGCGACTTCGTGGTGTTTCCCGAGTTCTTCAGCGTCCAGTTGCTCTCGCACCTGGATGCGCTCACGCCCCAGGAGGGCATCCGCAAGCTGGCCGACCTCGAGCCTCGCTTCCGCAGGCTCATCCGCAAGCTGGCCACCAGCTACGGCATGACCATCATCGCCGGCAGCCACCCGGTTCACAAGAAGCCCGACCGGCTGGAGAACGTGGCCTTCGTCTGCCTGCCCGACGGCTCGTTCGCCTACCAGCCCAAGCTGCACATCACGCCCAACGAACGGCGCACCTGGGGCATCACGGGGGGCAATGAGCTCCAGGTCATCAACACGCCCAAGGCGCGCATCGGCGTGCTGGTGTGTTATGACGTGGAGTTTCCCGAGGCCGCGCGCTACCTGGCCGATGAAGGCGCTGAGATCATCTTCGTACCCTTCTGCACCGACAACCGCCAGGGCTACCTGCGCGTGCGCTACTGCGCCCAGGCGCGGGCTGTCGAGAACCAGGTGTTCGTGGCCATGGCGGGCAACGTGGGCAACCTGCCGGACGTGGAGAACATGGATGTCAACTACGGCCAGGCCGCGGTGCTGACGCCCTCGGACTTCGCCTTCTCGCGCGACGGCATCGCAGCCGAGGCCGATGCCAACGAGGAGACGGTGCTGTTCTGCGACCTGGACCTGTCCAGCCTCTTCCAGGCCCGCCACGCCGGCACCGTCACCCCGCACCTCGATCGCCGGCCCGACCTGTTCCGCATGATCGCCACGCTGGCGACCTCGAAAGAAGCCGAGCAGCGCCCCGGCGAGGGCCCCCTGGGCGATCAGCCCCTGCGCGCCGGCGCTGACAAGGACCGGCTCCAACCCGAAGCCGAGCCAACGCGGTGACAGGGATGTTGAAGCGCCGGGCCGTATCCGGGCGGGTCATGCCGGTGTTCGCTGTGTGCATGGGACCGCAGGTGTCTCACGCGAAGGCGCGAAGGAAAGGCGATGGTGCGAGGAATGCGGTCCCTGGCAGTACAGGCCTTGGATTCAGTTCAAGATGAAGTGACTTTCATGGCGGCAATGTTCCCGGGCGTCGGTGCGATGAGTGGGCCGCGGGTGGATCAGGGGAGATCGGCAGGGGGGCACGTGTGGGCCTGGCCATCCGTGGCCGGGGGGGCGGGTACAATGGCGGCAATGGCACAGGAACAGACCATGAACCAACGTGAGCTCAATGTCGCCGTGTTTGAGGGCAGGCCGATTCCTCACGTGTTCTGGCAGCCGCGCTTCGAGCCGTGGTACTGGCTCAATCAGCGCAAGGGGACGATGCCCGAGGCGTATGAGGGATTGACGCTGCCGCAGCTCTACGACTACGCCCACGCCTCGATGCGGACGGTGAACTACTACACCGGCCAGCCCTCACCCATCGAGCAGCGCTTCGATGACAGCGTGCGGGTGCAGACGCGGGAAAATGGCACCGAAATGGTGCGCACCTGGCAGACACCCTTCGGCGACCTGGTCGAACGCCACGAGCTGACCAGCGAGCACGTGTGGCGCGAGGTGGGCTTTCCGGTGAAGACGCCCGATGACCTTCGCAAGCTGCGCTGGCTCTTTGCGCACACCACGTGGCACTTCTCTGAAGAAAAGTTCCTCATCG
>PUMS01000029.1 GCA_003551485.1 Phycisphaeraceae bacterium
CGCCATGGCGCACCAGCATCTGAAGGTAACGCGAGACCGCCAGCCTCGCCTCGTGGAAGCTCACCTGGTAGCGGCGGCTGAACTTCTCGATGATCCGCTCCGTTCGCGTGTGCCCATCGCACATCTGGTAAATCTCATGGCCGACCCGGTCGAGCCCCAGGCTCCGCATGTCGCGAACGGGCATGATCCAGTTCAACGGCGCGGAGGTGAACCACCGCTTGCGGATCGGCACGCGGACGATCAGTGCGTGGCGGTCGGACTTCTCGGTCCGCGCTGAGACGTTGCGCACCGGCACCGAATCCAACAGTTCATCGAAGCTGCGCGTGTTGGGGTCTAGAGCATCGGCCATGCATCCACCTCGAAGGCATCGGGCTCAACCGGCCGCGATTGGCGCGACCAGGTACTGACGCACACCAGCGAGCGGGCCGGCTCGCACACCCAGGCCAGGTCGCGCCGCAGGCGCAGCCGGCCGGTGAGCCGGCGCCAGCGCGTGCCCGGCTCAAGGCCCCGGGCCAGGCACGCCGAGACCCCGCCGTGGCGCACGGTGGTGAACTCGGTGTCGATCATCACCCCGATCGTGTGCCGCAGCCACTGCTGCACATCGCCCAGAAACCAGGCATCGATCATGCCCAGCCGCCGCACCGCGGCCTCGGCCGGGCCGTCGGTCTCGGCGAAGCGCAGCGTCACATCCGCGACGTTGACCTCGGCCTTCTTCAGCCGCCAGCCCATCGGCGTCCGCACCTCCAGGCCGAAGGCCCGCCAATGCGGCGGCTGCTGGGGGTCCAGGGCCTCGAAGCTAGCGGTCAGGCCCTCATCCAGCGCCGGCTCGTGCCGCACCGGGTGCGAGACGACCAGGTCGATCCAGTATTGCAGCGCCGGCTCATACCGCGTGAAGCGCGACAGCGCCCCGCGCCCGGCCCGGCGCGTGTAGCCCACCCAGTCGTGTGGCCGCCGCAGCTCGCCCAGGTCGACCTCGGCGTCCTCGGCCATGTCGCGGCTGCGGTGGTCGGCGATGGCCTGCTCGAGGTCGGGCCGGCTGTCGAGCTTCGCCCAGGAAAGCTGCATCCGCTGGCGGCGGCGGTCGACCAGCAGCAGTCGGCCGCGCAGCGGGTCGACCCCGTGGCTGAGGATTTCCCAGTCACGCGGCACCTGCCAGCGCATGCCCATCCACGCCAGCGTCCGCCACGCATCAGAGGGAGCGGGCCGGGCGGCGGCGGGCGGATCGGCGGCGGGGCGGGAACGGGGGGGCATGGTCACGGGGGGCATCAGCCGGGCAGAATCCTGTAGGTTTGAGGGGTGGAGCCGGTGACACCATAGTAAAGCGCGCCCACGCCCAGCATGGCAAGCGCCGCCAGCAGTTCCGCGGCGATCATCCCCACCATGAACGGCATCACCAGCCGGTAGCCCTTCACCCCCGCCAGGCGCATCGTCACGCTCTTGACCAGCCAGCCCAGCAGGAAGCTGAACGACATCATCGCCGCCGGGTAGCTGCCCACCAGCAGAAACAGCACCGGATGCAGCGGCCACCAGGCCAGGCGCATCCGCGCGGCGGCGAACAGCAGCACCATGGCCATGCCGAAGGCCGCCCAGCCCAGCGAGGTGGTGATGGGCGCGGCCGCGGTCAGCCGCGCCAGCCCGCTCAGCTCGTTGGACTCGGCCAGCTCGCCGCGCGCCTCGAGCTGGGAGGTCTGCGAGGTGAGAATCCGCATCGGGTAACGCGCCACGTGCGGCGCCCAGCCGTCGTTGGGCGCCACCCCCTCGTTGTACTGCCAGTAAAGCGTCATCGCCAGCGCGATGAAGAAGCCCACCACCAGGATCGCCAGCATGGGCGAGAGAATCTTTCTCGGCGGGGTCTTGCCCAGCTTGTCCGACAGGTGCAGGGCATTGACGAAGAACGGCATCGCTGATTCACGCGGGTCGTTGAGCATCACCGCGCTGGCCAGCGCCAGGGCGATGATCGCCTCCGGCCCGAGGGCCGAAGCGCCGAAGAACGCCATCAGCACGCCCACCGGCATGAAGAACGGCTGCACGAAGAACACACCCGTCTCCGCCATCAGCCGCGCCATGCCCAGCGACATCACCACAAAGCACAGGATGAACAGCCCCGCCAGCAGCGGATCGAGCCCCGCGAACCGGTTGAGCAGCACGCCCGCCCCGGCCAGGGCCACGATCATGCCCCGCGCCGCCCACGTGGCGTAGGCCGGCGTCATGATGCCGCGCTTGAAGCCGAAGACGCTGGCCACCACGTTGGCGTAGTAGCTGCGGCCCATGTACAGGATCGTCAGCGCCATGCCGAAGTAGGCGCCGAAGCGGATCATCTGGCTCATCGTCGTGCCGAAAAACTCGTTGCCCACCGGCACACCCTGGGCCAGCAGGATGCCGCCGAAGACCGCCCACAGCAAGAGCGACAGGCCCACGCTCAGCGAGACTTCCTTGTTCAGGAAGTAGGCAAAGCCCACCACCGACACGTAGATCGTCGGGGTGAAAAGCAGGTTGCCGTGCGGCACCTGGCCCGCCTCGGGAAACAGGCGGCGGGCGGGGGTGAAGTCCAGCATCAGCGGAATCTGGATGAACTGCGGAAACCAGGCGTGGATCGCGTTGATGCCGTGGATGCCCATCACGATGCCGAAGGCGATCCAGAACGTCCGGTTGCGCATGATGTCGGGCAGGATGCGGCCGGGCTGGGTCGTGGTGGCTTCCTCGACGAAACGCACCAGCGGATAGGGCAGCAGCTCGCGCTGCGACCACTGCGGGTGAACGATCACCGCCAGCAGCAACACGGCGATGGTCAGAAGCAGCGCAATGCCGCCCCAGGTGATGATCGTGTCGCGCCACACCCACCACGGCAGGTCGCTGAAGCGCAGCGCCCGGTCGCCGTCCCAGCCGCGCACCAGCGTCTCCGTGGCAAAGTCGTCCACCTGCCCATCGTTGAGCAGCACGCCCCGGCCCCGCGGCGCGGCCATGACCAGGCCATCGAGCAGGTCCACCAGTACCGCCCGGTTGGCGCGGCGGGTCAGCAGGTCGGCCCGCTGCTGATGGTAGCCGACCTGCCATCCCAGGCGGCTGTGGGCACGCTCGACGGGGAACAGTTCGGCCTCGATCCCGGAAATCCTCTGCTGCTTCTGCCGCTGCCGCTCCCGCAGCGCGGCCAGTTGGGCCAGCACCTGATCGGTCTGCGGTTCGGTGGCCAGGGCAGCGGCCTGCTCGCCCAGTTCGCGGCTGCGGCGGGTCAGCCGCTCGAGCTCATCGGCCACGGTGCTGCGCATCCGCTGCCGCTGCTCATCCTTGCCCTGCCGCCGCTGCTCAAGCACCTCGATGCGCTCGAGGGCGGCCTGTCGCTGCGCCAGCGCCCGTCGGGCCGCGGGGGGCAGGTGCTCCTGCGAAATCCGCGTAAACAGCGGCGGGGGACTCGCATCGGGGTCGGCCGGTTCGATCAGCCGGTCGTTGAGCACCTCAAGCAGCGCGCGGCGGTCCTCGCCCTCGATGAACGGCTGGGCGGCCAGGGTGCCGATCAGATCGCGGTCATCGCCGTCGAGGTATTCCCACAGAAGGGCCCCGGGCCGGGTCTGGCCATCCTGCCCGGCCTCGACGGCGCGGGCGAGGGCCGGCCAGTCGCGGACGTGGCCGCGGGCGATGCGGGGCGAGCCGCCGGGCAGGTAGCTGAGCACCTCGGCCGCGCGCCAGGCGCCCTCGCTGCGGTACTCGTGGCCGGGCATGGCCATCGCCGCCACGTAGGTGCGGAAGAAGTTCGAGCCCGGCCAGGCACACACCACCAGCCCCAGGGCCGCGATCACCGCCAGCTCCGATGACCGCAAACCCGCACCCTGACGCCACAGGCGCAGCAGCGGGTTGAGCAGCATCATCAGCAGCATCACCACCCCGAACACCCCGATGGGCAGATGGTTGCCGATCAGATGCGTCTGGTTGATCACCCAGTCGTTGAAATAGGCCGTCGTGGCGATGAACAGCGCCAGAAGCGTGCCGAGGATGACCGCACGTAACGTCACGGGCGTACCTGCAAGAATGCCGCGGGAGCCGCGCACCGACAGGCGCCGGTGACGAGGGAACCTTGCCCAGAGATCAACACAGCTCGCCGCCGGAACGTCGGTGCATGGTAAGCGGCTCCCCCCACCCTGTCGACAGGCTCTGAACCCCCGGCGATGGCCCGCGCGGCGGGGATCGGCCCCAACGCCCGCCCAGGCAGCCCCCCCACTCCACCAGCGCCGCTCCCCCATCCGGTAGGGTGGGTCAAGCGAAGCGGACCCACCGCCGGGGGGGCCACCG
>PUMS01000478.1 GCA_003551485.1 Phycisphaeraceae bacterium
CGGCTCGCTGGCGGTGGACCCGTTCAGCCAGATATTCAAGGTGCTGCTGCTGTTGTCCTCCCTGCTGGTGCTGGTGCAGTGGGTGATCCTCTCGCAGCGCCAGACGTCGGATTCGGTGGTGCCCGACTTCCACTGCCTGCTGCTGGGCGCAGCGCTGGGCATGTCGCTGATGGCGTCGGCCAACAACCTGCTGACGGTGTTCGTAGCGATGGAGGCGGCCTCGCTGCCCAGCTTCATCCTGGCCGGCTACCGCAAGCACACGCGCATCGGGGCCGAGACCGCGCTGAAGTTCGTCATCTTCGGCGCTGCATCCTCGGCGGTGATGGTCTACGGCATGTCGCTGGTCTACGGCGCCACCGGCACACTGGCGCTGCCTGCGATCACGGCCCATGCCACCGAAGTGGTCTTCCAGGGGGCGGAATTCAGCCCCATGCTGGCGGTGGGGCTGGTGGCGATGTTCGCCGGCTTCGCCTTCAAGCTCTCGGCCGTGCCGCTGCACTTCTGGACCCCGGACGTGTTTCAGGGCGCGCCCTTCGAGGTGACCACGTTCCTGTCAGTGGCCTCGAAGGCCGCGGCGGTGTGCCTGCTGCTGCGGCTGGTCGATGCCTTCGGCGCGGCCACGGAAGTGCTCGGGGGTGATCCGTTCACGCGCATCGCCCTGGCCGTGGCGCTTCTGGGCGCGGCGACGGCCACGTGGGGCAACCTCGTGGCCCTGCACCAGACCAACATCAAGCGGCTACTGGCCTACAGCTCGATCGCCCACGCCGGCTACATGATCATGGCTGCCTCCGCCGCGGCCGTGGTCGGTGCCGACGGCGCGGCCGCGGTGGCCGGTGCGCTGCTGTTCTACATCCTGGTGTATGTGTTCATGAACACCGGGGCGTTCACCATCGCCGCGCTGATCGCCCAGCGCACCGGCTCGGAGGATGTGCGCGACTACGATGGCCTCGTGCAGCGTGCCCCCCTGGCCACGGTGCTGATGGGAATATTCCTGATGAGCCTGTTCGGCCTGCCGGGTCTGGGCGGGTTCCTGGGCAAGGTCTACCTCGGCCTGGCCATGCTGCGCATCGACCCGGTGATGGGCTACGTGCTGGTGGCCGTGCTGCTGTTCAACACGCTGCTGAGCCTGTTTTTCTACCTGCGGCCGCTCTACCACATGGTGCTGCGGCCCGCGCCGGGCGAGCAGGGCCAGCAGCCCCAGCCGGTGGCGGAGCCGATGCGACTGGCCCGGGCGGGCATGATGGTATGCGCGCTGTGCGCCATCGCCCTGGTGTGGACGGGCCTTGACCTCGGTGCCTCCAGCGCGGTCAAGCCCTACGGCGAGTTGATGAACCGGCGGATCATCGACATCGAATACACCACCGATCACCCGATGGACCCGGCCATCCACGCCCGCCCCAACCCCGACATCCACCGCGTGCTTCCTCCGACGCCCTCAGACGATGCCTCCAACCCCGCCCCCGCCCCCGGAAGTGCCCCCGGAAGTGCCCCGGCAACCCAGGCGCATCCGCATCACCAGATGCATCCCGCCGCGGGGCGCGACGATCCCGCAGATGATGCGGAGGGGCGCTGAGATGGACCGCGAAGCGTTAACCCGGAGCCTGCTGGACCTGCTCGATGCCGAGCAGCACAGCATCCTGCTGTACCTGTTCGATGCCCACCCCTACGTCGATGCACGCACCTTCACCCTCGCCCGCGACCTGCGCCGGATGGCACAGGCATGCCGGGATCACCAGGCGAGGCTGCTGTCACTGCTCGAGAAGCTCGATGCCACCGTCCGGCCGCAGCCTGCGCGGCGGGAACTGGCCGATTATGCCTACGTCGAACTGCACGCCGCGCTGCCCATCCTCCTCGATGAACGCCGTGCCCTGGCCGCCGCCTACCGCCACGCCGCGCAGCAGGCCGGCGGTGACCCCGCCCTGACCCGCCCCCTCAACGAGATGGCCGACCACACCGACCGGCAATTGGCAACCCTCGAGCGCCACGCCCAGCGCCTCGGCCCACCCCCCACCGCCTCGATGGACAAACCCCTGGCGCCCGGCGCCAACCCCGCCCAGCGCATCTGACCGCGGCGTTCCCCCGCCGACCTGAGAAAACCCGCCTCCCTCCCCTGCCTTCTCCCTTTGGGAGTGGCCGGATGTCACTGGCGGCTTGCCGCCAGTGCTGTTGGGGCACGCGATATGCGCTGACGGACAAGCCGCCAGTGGCACGCGGGGCAGGCAGATTCGGACGGGTGTGCCAGGTTTCTGCGGGCCCCAAGGTGCAGGGTGGGTAGAGCGCAGTATCGGCACGGGGGAATCAGACCCCGGCATCGGCCCATCACTCGGCGATGCGCAGCTCCTGGTCGTGGACGGCGTGAACGTCGAACCAGGCTTCCGCCTGCTCGCGGTCGGCCACCCAGAACATGTGGGGGCGCTTCTCCTCGGGCACGCTCGATGCCTTGTGAATCACCACCGGCGGCTCATCGCCGCGTTCGGCATCGAGCCGGGCCTGCTCGGCGGCGCGGGCATCGGCCTCCTTCTGGATTTCCCTGGCCAGTTCCACGTGCTCATCGGAAACATCCACGAGCCACGGGCCGATGCGGCCCCAGCGCACCGACATCCGCACCGCCACCAGCAGCGGGTAGCGGCCGGCATTGAGCTCGAGCACCTGGTTGTTGTTCACCGGCACACCGTTGATCACCGCCTGCTGATGCGTGGCCGGTGTGGACGGCGCCACCAGCTTGTAGGTACCGGCCTCGGGGACCTCAAGCACGGTATAGGCCAGCATCGTCATCCGCTGCGGCCTGACGCGGATGCCGCCCTCGGGCGCAACCTGCCGTGACTCGATGCGTTGGAAGGTGAAGGTCTCACCATCGATGCTCACCTCATCGCCCGGCTCCGGCCGCAGCGCGAAGATGTCGGCTAGGTCATCATGGTCGGTCATCGGGTCGGCCCGCATCGTCCAGGGCCGCTGCTCGGTCACCAGGAAGTCCTTGAAGCCCTGCACTTCGGTGTCCGGCTGCACCACCGGCACGCCCTCGGGCACGGTGAAATCGCGCGGCGGGGAGAGGCGCACATAACCGGTCACCGGGGGCTGCTCACCCGAGCCGGACACATAGGCCCCATCCTCATCCTGCTCGAGCGGCCGGGACGGGATGTTGAACAGCGTCTCGACGGCGAACGGGTCGATCAGATAGCCCGATTCGCGGTCTACGTGCCGCAGTTCGATGGGGCCCTCGGTGGGGTAGCCTTCCTCGGGCAGCCGCAGTTCCAGGGCCTTGTCCACGAACACGGCCAGATAGTCCCACGTGGCCTCGCGGGGCAGCTTCAGCGGCGAGGCGCGGCCACCTTCATCGCCGTAATCGCCGTGGCCCACATCCTTGGCCACCATGATGTGGCCCAGCCAGTCGGTGTTGAGGTGGTAGTTCAGCAGCGAAGGCCGCACGTGGACGAACCACGTGCCGCCCCACTCGGTCTCGCCCATGGCGTTGACGTGCAGGATGCTCGCATCCTGTCCCCCGCCCCAACTGGCGATCGGCCAGGTGGGCGTCTCGGCGTGGTAGGAGATCGAGGCGATCGTGCGCTCGGGCCATATCCAGCCCATGCGGAATGGGAACGAGCCGCGCGAGGACTTGCCGAAGGTGATCCACGGCGCGTGCTCGAACTCGGGCATGTCCGTGCGCTCGGCCACATCGCGCAGCAGATCGAGCATGCGTGAGCGGTCGGGCTGCTCGATGTCCCACTCGATGCCGGTGTGATACCGCCGCATGTAGACGATGCCCATCTTGTGCTTCTTCGCCGCCTCGCGAACCGGGCCGTGCTCGCTCCAATGGATCGAGTCGGTGTTGTTGGGCACCAGCAGCACAGCGCGGATGCGGTCCACACCCGGCGGCGTCCAGACGGTGATGTCGGCGTTGGTGTGCCGCCGGTTGCGCTCCTCGGGGCCCAACGGCGGGGGAAGCTGCCAGCCCATCGGCCAGTGCGGCGGCTCGGCCATGGCCGTCGGGTCGGCCTCATCGGCCGCCGGTGGAACGGCCGGCGCATCGTCGGCCGCGGCCGAAGGACCGGCGAACGCGATCGCCAGGATGCCCAGCGCACAACCCAGCAGCCACGAGGATGAGCCGGGCACACGGCCCCAGGGCATCATCGCGGCGGGCCCCCCGGACACACGCTGAGCATCATCATTCATTAGTGAAACGGTTGTCATGGTGTGAATCTCCATGCGATTTGCGTTTGCTTGCGATGCGGCGGCTCATCATGTGGCCGTCGCGGGACCGTCCCCCCGACGGGGCTGGGGGGTACCGTGCAGGTTCATCGTGGGGCCCAGCGCTTCTATTGCAGCGAACCGTGTCGAGATTTGTGGTTCAGGAGGGCACTTCACCGCACGGTCTGTCCACGGAGGAAACCTCATCCCGGTTCGGAATGCCGGCGGACACCGCCCCGATGTGGCCCGATAAAGCAATATTAAGATAATAAATGTCATTTGCATGCCGGTATAGCCACCCGGATTCCGCGGTTCTCCACTTGACAAAGGCATTCTGATCGGCAATCATTCTTTCATCCGGATGAACAGATGATTCGAACGCCCACCACCCAACCCGAAACGCTCGTGGCGCGAATGGAGTGCCTGGCCGACCCCACCCGCCTGCGCCTGCTGCGCCTGTTGCAGCAGCGAGAGCTGGGCGTGGCCGACCTGTGCCGGGCACTGCAACTGCCGCAGAGCACCGTGAGCCGGCACCTGAAGATCCTCACCGACCGTGGCTGGACCGTCACGCGTCGGCAGGGCACGGCCAACCTCTACCGCCTGCTGCTGGATGAACTGGACGATGATGCCCGCCGCCTGTGGGAACTGGCACGTCAGGAAGTGGCTGAATCGCCGGTGTTCGTCCAGGACGAGGCCCGGCTGAGGCAGTTGCTGGCGGCCCGGGAAAACGAAGCGCGACAGTTTTTTGCCGGTGCCGCTGCCACCTGGTCGCGCCTGAGGCACGAGCTCTACGGGCCCAACTTCACCCAGGCCGCGCTGCTTTCGCTGCTGCCCGAGCACTGGACGGTGGCGGACCTTGGCTGCGGCACGGGTGAAGCCAGCGTGGCCCTGGCGCCCTACGTCAGGCAGGTCATCGCCGTGGATGATTCACCGGAGATGCTCGAGGCCGCGCAGCAGGCCACGGCCGACCTTCCGGGGGTCGAGGTCCGCCAGGGCCTGCTGACCGACCTGCCCATCAAGCCGCAGAGCTGCGATGCCGCCCTGCTGCTGCTGGTGCTGACCTATGCCCCTGATCCGGCGGTCGTGCTGGCCGAATCGGCAAGGATTCTCAAGCCCGGCGGGCGACTGGTCATCGTCGACCTTCAGCGCCACGACCGCGATGACTTTCGCCGCCAGATGGGCCAGACATCGATGGGTTTCGAGCCGCGGCAACTCAAGGAAATGGCCGCCGCCGCGGGCCTCAAGAGCCTGCATGGCCGCCCCCTGCCACCGGAACCCGACGCCACCGGCCCCAGCCTGCTGCTGCACGTGGCAGCGCGGCCGGTTCTACAGAAGACAACCCCGCCGGATGGGAACTGACCCCGCCGGCCGACCGTTTGCTGACTTTACCCATCCCACCCTTACCCCCAACCTCACAGGAGCGTATCACCATGACGACGATGACCAAGAGCACGACCCCGACCACCGCCGGCAGCCTCGAATACAAGGTTGCCGACCTTTCACTGGCCGACTGGGGCCGCAAGGAACTCGAGCTGGCCGAGAAGGAAATGCCCGGACTGATGGCCGTGCGCGAGGAGTTCGGCCCGAAGCAGCCGCTCAAGGGCCAGCGGATCACCGGCAGCCTGCACATGACGATCCAGACGGCGGTGCTGATCGAGACCCTCACCGCCCTGGGCGCCGAGGTGCGCTGGGCCTCGTGCAACATTTTCTCGACCCAGGACCACGCCGCCGCGGCCGCGGTGGTCGGTCCCAACGGCACCCCCGAGAAGCCCGCGGGCGTGCCCGTGTTCGCCTGGAAGGGCGAGTCGCTGGCCGAGTACTGGTGGTGCACCGAGCGCGCGCTGGACTTTGGCAACGGCCAGGGCCCCACGCAGATCGTCGATGACGGCGGCGATGCCACGCTGCTGATCCACAAGGGCTACGAGTTCGAGGAAGCCGGAACCGTGCCCGGCCCCGAGACCAGCGACAACGCCGAGTTCAAAGAAGTGCTCAAGACCCTCGCCCGCTGCTTCAAGGATGACCCCAAGCGCTGGCACAAGGTGGCCGCCGAAATCCGCGGCGTGAGCGAGGAGACCACCACCGGCGTGCATCGGCTCTACCACATGGCCCGCAACGGCACGCTGCTGTTTCCCGCGATCAACGTCAACGACTCGGTGACCAAGAGCAAGTTCGACAACCTCTACGGCTGCCGCCACTCGCTCATCGACGGCCTCAACCGCGCCACGGACGTGATGATGAGCGGCAAGATCGCCGTCGTGCTGGGCTACGGCGACGTGGGCAAGGGCTGCGCCCAGTCGCTGCGCGGCCAGGGCGCGCGGGTGATCGTCACCGAGATCGACCCCATCTGCGCCCTCCAGGCGGCGATGGAAGGCTACGAGGTGACCACGCTCGAGGAAGTGCTGCCCGAGGCCGACATCTTCATCACCACGACCGGCAACTTCCACGTGATCACGCTCGATCACATGAAGCAGATGAAGGACGGCGCGATCGTGGGCAACATCGGCCACTTCGACAACGAGATCGACATGGCCGGCCTCGAGGCCCTTCAGGGCAGCAAGAAGGTCACCAAGACCAACATCAAGCCCCAGTACGACAAGTGGACCTTCAACGACACCGGCCGCAGCATCCTCATCCTGGCCGAGGGCCGGCTGCTCAACCTCGGCTGCGCCACCGGCCACCCCAGCTTCGTGATGAGCAACAGCTTCACCAACCAGGCGCTGGCCCAGATCGAGTTCGCTGCCAACGTCGACAAGTACCAGAAGCAGGTCTACGTCCTGCCCAAGCACCTGGATGAGAAGGTGGCGCGGCTGCACCTGGACAAGCTGGGCGTGAAGCTGACGAAGATGAGCAAGGAGCAGGCCGACTACATCGGCGTGCCGGTCGAGGGCCCCTACAAGCCCGAGCACTACCGCTACTGATCCCCCCGGTACCTGATCCACCGCCTCCTCCCCGAGCCTCCGGAGGGGGTTGTGATCCCGAGCCGGCGCGCTGCAAGGTGCGCCGGCTCTTTTCTTGCCAAGGAAGAGCGGGCGATTGCCTTGGGGTGGCCCGTGAGTGGTGATTGGCGGTTGGTGACTGGTTATTGGAAGCTCGACGGCACACCGCGCGCGGCCGTACCCAATGCGACAACGGATCAGCACCCCCCCCGTGCTCATCCCCCGATGGGCCGGCCGCCTCGCCTACTCTACCGTGAGATCATCTCCCCCCCTCCCATCCCGCATTCGTTGGTCGTTGGGATGCGGCCATGCCGCGCCAGGGGGACGTCTGCGTCAAGTGCTTGCCAACAGGATGTTTACGACGATGACCGCCGAGTCGTGTGTGGCGCGGCGAACTTCTGAAAATATCAAGAGGTAGGAATAGGTATCGACATCGCCGGCTGAGCGGGTATTCTGAATGGGGCAGCAGGGGCGGCAGGCCGAGGCTGCCGCGGTTAATGGTCGGCTGGCCGTAGCCCCTCGCCGCCTGCTCTGGGACGCGTGAGGTGGCTTCCAACAGGTCCGGGAAGAGGAAAACACCATCGGCAATGTCCGTGTGACTGCTTAGCAGCTAAGCGTTCGAGAAGCGGCAGCAGCCCGGTCGGGCTGGTGGTTGCCGGGCTCGATGGACTGGCACGCTCGCCGTCGCACGACTCGCACGGAGGTTCTGCCCTGGCCGCGAGCGCGGGCAGGTGTGCGTCCGAAACGGAGGGCCACCACCTCTGGCCTGGTCCGGTTCCGTTCGTCGTGTTTCCTCCCTGTTGGGAAAGGTTCAGAAGATGAGAAAGCGTACGTTTGCCGCAGTATCCGTGGCGGCGGGCATGAGGAAGAATCGTCTTCTCCGAAGCCTTGCCTGTCTGCTTGCCGCGGCGGCGTCTCTGGCCATGCTGGGGTCGGGTGCCGTCGCATCAGCGAACCTGGTCATCGCGACCGACATCACGATCGATGGCAGCCTCGCCCCGCCGCATGGCCAGCTCGTCATCAATCCGCCGGCCGGTCTGTTCGTGACGCACGATGTCAACGATCCACTGCTGGAGCTGACCCACGGCGCGACCACGCAGGGCGTGGAGTGCCTGGTGATCGGCTCGCTGACCGGCGAGTCCGGCCGCCTGCTCATCGAAGGCGGCAGCACGCTGACCAACAGCGGCAACTGGGGGTCGCTGGGAACGTTCGGGTCCGCATCGGTGCAGCGCGGCCATGCCTACCTCGGCCTGAACGCCGCCGCCACCGGCACGGCGACAATCACCGGCACCGGATCGACCTGGACCAACTCGGCTCCGCTCTACATCGGCGTCTCCGGCACGGGTGAGATGACCATCGCCGATGCTGGCAGCGTCTCCAGCTGGTGGGGCTACATCGGCGACAACAGCGGCTCGCACGGAACGGTCACCGTCACCGGTACCGAATCGACCTGGACCAACTCGGGTTGGCTCCACATCGGCCGCTCCGGCAAGGGTGAGATGACCGTCGACGACGGCGGTAGCGTCTCCAACGGGGTTGGCTACATCGGCGAGAACAGCGGCTCGCAAGGGACGGTCATCGTCACCGGCACCGAATCGACCTGGACCAACTCGCTATCGCTCTACATCGGCCATGCCGGCACGGGCCAGATGACCATCGCCGACGGCGGCAGCGTCTCCAACACCCTCGGTCACATCGGATACTCCAACGGCTCGCAGGGCACGGTCACGGTCACCGGCATCGGATCGACCTGGACCAACTCATCAACGCTCAACGTCGGTCGCTTCGGCACGGGCGAACTACGCATCGAGAACGGGGGCACCCTCTCCAACGCCTCATCGACCCATATCGGTACTTTCAGCGGCAGTACCGGCGCGGTCACCATCACCGGGGCCAGTTCGACCTGGACCAACTCATCGTCGCTTAACGTCGGCGCAGAGGGAACAGGCGAGCTGACGATCACCGATGGCGGCAGCGTCGTCAACTCGTCGGGCTCCATCGGCACGAACAGCGGCGCGCACGGAACGGTCACCGTCACCGGGACCAGTTCGACCTGGACCAACTCATCGTTGCTTTACGTCGGCCAACGGGGAACGGGCGAGCTGACCATCGCCGATGGCGGCAGCGTCTTCAACAGGTCGAGCCGGATCGGCCAGTATGATGGCTCGCAGGGCGCGGTCACCGTCACCGGCGCCGGCTCGACCTGGACCAACTCATTGTGGCTTCAAGTCGGCCAACGGGGAACGGGCGGCCTGACCATCAGCGATGGCGGCAGCGTCTTCAACTCGTTGAGCCATATCGGCCAGTATGATGGCTCGCAAGGCACGGTCACCGTTACCGGCGCCGGCTCGACCTGGACCCACACCGACAGTCTCATCCTGGGCGGATCGTCGCTGCCGATCGAAACCACCGGCGAGGGGATGCTGACCATCAGCGATGGCGGCACGGTCAGCGTGGCCGGCACCACGCGCATCCACGGTGGCGGGACGGTCCACCTCGAGGCCGGCGGCACGATCCGCACCCATCACCTCGACCCCACCAACGGCACGTTCCACTTCACCGGCGGCACGCTGGCCCTCACCGGCACCTTCACCGGCGATCTCCATGTGCCTGACGCGGGCACGCTCACCGGCACGGGCACCGTTGGGGGCAGGGTCACCAGCGCCGGGCTCGTGGCGCCCGGAAGCTCGCCGGGCACGCTCACCATCGACGGCGACTACACGCAGCTTGCCACCGGCAGCCTTGCGATTCAGATCACCGGGCTGACCCCCGGCAGCGAATACGACCGGCTCGCCGTCACCGGCGACGCCGCGCTTGCCGGCTCACTGGCGATCATCCTCGATGGCTTCTCGCCGAGCCTCGGCGACAGCTTCGCGATCATGAGCATCGGCGGCTCGCTGATCGATGCCGGCTACGTCCTCGACTTCTCGCAGGCGCCGCTGGATGGTGGGTTGTCGTGGGATGACAGCGGCTTTGCCCACAATGGCACGATCAACATCATCCCCGAGCCGGGCACGCTGACGCTGCTGGCGCTGGGCGGGCTGGTTCTCATGCGTCGGCGGCATCGGCCCGTGGCACCGGCGATCACCGCCGAGTGCCAATGGCGGATTGTCCACCAGTGCCGGCCATTCGAGTCGGCATGTAGTGTGGGGTAAGCGTTCACGGGTTCTGGCCGGAGCGTGATCCACGGATGATGCAGGGGGGCGTGGCGCGGCATGGACGCACCCCAATGACCAACGGATGCGGGAGAGGGGTGAGATCATCTCCCTCTCATCCCACGTTCGTCGGTCGTTGGGAAGCAGCCATGCCGCGCTGGGTCGATGGGGTCTTGTCGACACGGGCTTGATGGGGTGGAGTAAATCTGGCGGTCAGGGCGCCAAGGTGCCATGGCACAGCACCCCTGCCCCCCTGCTGTGGCTCAGGGCAATGGGGCTGTGCGGCTGGGTGTCGGTGGTGGTCGCACCTTCGGCCCCCGGAGCCCGGGCGGGTTTACCAGGCGAAGTGGGCAAAGGCCTTGTTGGCTTCGGCCATGCGGTGGGTCTGTTCGCGGGTCTGCACGGCCTTGCCTTCGTTGTTGTAGGCATCGTACAGCTCGCGGGCGAGGCGCAGGTGCATGGGCTTGCCCTTCTCGGAGCGCGCGGCGTTGATGATCCAGCGGAAGGCCAGGCTCTGCTTCCGCTTGGGCTTGACGCTCATGGGCACCTGGTAGTTGGACCCGCCGACGCGCTTGGAGCGGACCTCGACCTTGGGCTTGACGTTCTCGATGGCCTGGTTGAAGACCTCGATGGCCGGCGGCTCGCCCTTGGTGCGCTTTTCGATCTCGGCAAGGGCCGCGTAGACCACGCGCTGGGCGACGGCCTTCTTGCCGTCGCGCATGATGCAGTTGATGAAACGGGAAAGAACCGTGTTGCCGTAGACCGGGTCCGGCTGGAGCTGCTCATCGGCCTTGGTGATACGTCCGCCCATGGTGTGTTCCTTTCTGGCTCATCCATCCCGACGCGGTGGCCGGGATCGCCTGTTCACCCGCGACGCCGGGGTTCCGGGGGGCGCGCATCGCGGATTACTTGCCACTTAGGGGTGAAAAACATCGTTGTCAGGTAGCGGTTGGACCGTGGCTGCCGTCACCGCGGGCGATTGACCTGCAATCGAACCGGCCAGGGTGTCGGGGGCCGCATCCTTACAGGTTCCGCGGGAGCCGGGGCTTCCAAGGCTTCCGGGGACTTCCGGGGGCTTCCAGGGGGGTTACTTGCCGCGTTTGACGCCGTATTTGCTGCGGCCCTGCTTGCGGCCATCGACGCCGAGGCAGTCCAGTGCCCCGCGGACCACGTGGTAGCGCACACCCGGCAGGTCGCGCACGCGTCCGCCTCGCACGAGCACGATCGAGTGCTCCTGGAGGTTGTGGCCTTCGCCGCCGATGTAGGCGGTCACTTCGCGGCCGTTGGACAGTCGCACACGGGCGATCTTGCGCAGGGCCGAGTTGGGCTTCTTGGGGGTGACCGTGCGCACCTGGAGGCACACGCCCCGCTTGGCCGGGCAGCTTTCAAGGTCCTTGACCTTGCTCTTGGCCCTGGGCATACGTCGTGGATTGCGGACAAGCTGGTTCGTCGTGGGCATGTTCGGTTCCTGCACTACGGGCATCGCACCGGCTGCGCATCCGGCGCTGGTACAGTCGAGCCGGGCATTATAACCATGCTCAATCCCCTCATGCAACAGAGCCTTCAGGAAACGGGCTGGGCGGGGTGCATGGCACGCCCCGCAGGCTGCCTCTTCCTCCCTCTCCCGGTCCGGGGGCGAGAGAGGGCCGAGGCGAGGGCAGACACACTCGCCGCGTGCGAACCTGCTCTCACCCCCTTGACCCCCGCCGCGGGAAGGTGGGTATAATGTCGTCGGTGGCGTACAACGTGTCTGGAGGATAATTGCGATGAACAGGCACAGGCTGATCGTGTTCGGTGTGGCTCTCTGCGCGGGGCTGATCCTGGCGGCCCAGGCCTCGGCGCAGGTCCAACGGACCTCCGGGTCCGGAATTGAGGCCGCTCGGTACCTGCCGCCACGGGCCAACGAGGCCGATGGCCGCATGGTGGTCGTCCGCCAGCCGCAGGCGGCATCGGTGTCCAACCCGCGTGCCACCGTGACGGCCTCGCCACGGGCGGTTGGGGCCGACCGCGGTGAGCCCGCCCGCCCGGCAGCCGCGGCCAGCCGGTCCACCTCAGCGCAGGACCCTGCGATGGTGTCCAACCCTCGGCGGGTGATCCGATCGTTGCCGGCGATCGAGCCGCACGGGCCGCAGCGCTCGAGCAGCGAAGCGGCCCGGCCCGCTGCCGAGGCAGCGCCACCGCAGCAGCCGGGCGAGGCCGCCGAAGGCGCCCGCGATGCCCGGCCCCAAAGCGGTGAGCCGGCCGATGGCCGGGCCCTGGCCTCGGGTATCTTCCTGGCCGAGCAGGACTTGGGGCCGGATGTCAGCGACCGGTTCGACTCCGACTACCAGGCGCCGGTCCCCACCGCCGACCGGACCCGTCACAGCGGCGGCAGCCAGAGCCAGCCGGCCTACCAGTCCGCGGCCCAGCCCTACCTGCCGGGCGGGTCGGGCTCGGCCCAGAGCCAAGGCTACCGCCAGCTCTATGACGGTCATCACCAGCTTTACGATGGCTACCACGGCGGTTCGCACGCCACGACGACGGTGCGGCACTACCACCATCACCACTACCACTACCCGAGGTACCGGACAGTCTATCGCCCGGTTTACCGTCCGGTCTATCGTCCGGTGTACCGTCCGGTGTATCGGACGGTCTACTATTGCCCGCCGCCCCGCCGGGCGTTCTACCACCACCGGCCGATACACGTGAAGCGGGGGTGGCCACACCGCTTCCACCACCGCAGTTCGGTGAGCGTGCGTTACCGCGGTGATCGCTGGGGTGTGGGTGTACGGGTGCGGTTCTGAGCCGTCGGCCGCATCCCCGCCGTGCGATACAGGCGTTCTCCTTGAAAGGCGCAGGCACCGGTGCCGTCCTTCACCGGGCGGCACCGGTGCACGACGCTTCGGTGCGGTGGCGCTGGGCATGGCACTGGAACGTCTGGCCCATGAGCCCGAACGAACGGCAGAGCGATCGCGATGAGGCCGAAGCCGATCCGCTTGAGGATGAAGGCCCCGGCCCCTACGATCTGGATGATGCCGACAGCGACGGCCTGGCCGCGTGTCCATCCTGCGGCCGGTCGCTGTGGGCCCGCGTGCACAAGTGCCACCACTGTGGTCACCTGATGGCGGGTGAGGCCTGGGAGGAGTCGCCCGCCGGTGAGCACCACCCGGCCTGGAAGCTCGCGGCGGTGATCACGGTGATGGCTTTTGTCCTGTTCGTAATCCTCATGGCATTGTGAGGTGGCGCCATCGCCGCCCTTCGGGCCGATGCCCCCGCTTGGCGGTCATGCCGCCTGCTGCGCGCCCCCGAACATCCGCAAACGGACGGCCCGAGGGCGTACCCGCATGTAACTTTCGATGTTTCAACGGCTTGCCCATTGCTCCCGATGGAGGGCTCTCAAGATGGCGGGCGGGGGTGTCGATGAGTTCCATGAGGGCCGCCCCAGCGCGACGATGCCTCGTGCAGGACGAGGCGATGGGCGCTTCGAACGGGTTTGCGGGAGTGGTCGGCATGGAGCGCTGCGAGTTGGTGCAACCGCGATGGTGTGGGCCGAGGGCCCCCGATATCGCCGCGCGCAGCAGCGGTGACGGCGGGGGTGCAGTTCCCGCCCCCGCGCCGGGCACGGATGTCCGGAGGGCTGAGCGTCCAGCCGAGGGACTGCATTTCCGCGTGGCCCGCAGCCTCGAGGAGGTCATCGAGGCCTGGCGGCTGGTCTACGTTGCCTGCCGACATGCCGACCTGATCGAACCCAACCGCCACCAGGTCCATTTCAGCCCCGAGGCCGCCACGCCCCGCAGCGCGGTGATCATCGGGCGAATCCGTGAACTGAACGTCTCGACCCTGACGGCGGTCGCCGATGCCGGGTTGCCGCAGGAACACCACGACGGGGAAGTTGGCCAGGGAGTGCATGCCCCCGGCAGCCTGGCGCTGGATCGCACCTTCAGACCCGAACTTGATGCCCTGCGTCGCGAAGGCCGCCGCCTGATGGAGGTGGGCCTGTTCGCCGACCGCCGTCGGCACCTGTCGCGAACGACCGAATCGCTCCTGGAACTGATGCGTTACGCATTCCACTTCGGTTTGCAGCAGGGCGTGAGCGATTTCGTCATCGGTGTATCCCCGGGCCATGTCCGCTTCTACGAGCGCCTGCTGGGGCTGGAACCGGCCAGCGATGCTCGGCCGCGCGGCGGGTTAAGAGCGGGCGCCGGCTTCGAGCCCATCATGCTGATGCGCGGCGACCTGGCAAGCAAAATCGGCCACCTCGCTGCTGACGGCTCCGAACCCCGTTCCCCCCACCCCGCCCTGGCCTACTTCATGCGCCATCCCGTGGCGGAGGGAGAACTCGATGGCCGCTTTCGCTTCGATCCGGCACGGATCGATGCTTCGCCCGTGGGCGCCTATCTGCGCGAAGCCGGGGCGAGTGGTCAGTGGAGTCATTCCACGCCCGGCCAGGCTTAGCCGCACGCCACAGCGCCAGTCGGTCGCGAGGGGGCCGCAGCCTACAATCCCCGCATCCCGCCATGAGCGTCACCCACGACTCCCCGAGCGCGCCCTGTTGCGGCAGCGCCGCTGTGCCCACCCCCGCCAGCCAGCGTGGCGGCCGGCCCTGGCGGCTGTGGGTGTACCTTGGGCTGGTGACCGGACTTTATCTCAGTGCGGTGATCTGGGCGGGGCTGGGCGGGGGCGACCCGCTGGGCGTGGTGTTGGGTAAGGACATCGAGCCCGCAGCGGAGGGCCACGGGGTCGGGGTGGTGCTCGTAAGTCTGTGGCTGGCCACGGCACAGATGCTCATCGAACTGATGCCCTGGTGGCTGCTGGGCATGCTGATCGCCGGCGCGCTGGTCGGGCTGGCGGATCGGCCGGGTGTGGCGAAGCGGCTGCGCAGCGGTGGCGTGGGGGCTTCTGCGACTGCGGCGGGTGCGGGCGCGGCGGTGCCGATCTGTTCCTGCGGCATGGCGCCGATGGTGGCCGGCCTGGTTCGCGGCGGAGCGGCCGTCGGACCGGCGATGGCTTTCATCATCGCCGCGCCGATGATCAACATCCCTGCCCTGCTGCTGACCGGGGGCGCGCTGGGTGGTGAATACGCCGCGGGCCGGATCGTCGCAACGCTGGCGATGGCGCTGCTGGCGGCGTGGCTGTTCGGGCGATGGGCCCGCCGTGCCGGCGGTGCCGGTGGCCTGCTCAAGCTGGACGGGGATGGCGTGGGGGGCAGGTGTGGGGTGAGTAAGGGTGTGTTGGAATGCGGGAGCACGGATGTTTCGAGCCATTCGGGGGTGGAACGCGAAAGCGGCAGCGCAGGCGAGGCGGCCCCTTCCGGGGCCGGGGGCGAGGGTGGAGTCGGTGGCATTGGCAGACGGGCGTGGGGGTTGTTCCTTCAGATGAACGGCTACCTGCTCCTGGCCGTTGTGATGGGCGGGGCGATCAAGGTGCTGGTGCCGGCGGCGTGGATCGAGACGCTGGTCGGCGGCGATGGGCCCTTGAGCGTCATGCTGGCGGCACTGGCGGCATCGGTGCTTTACATGTGTACCTACACGGAGGTACCCACTGCGGTGGCGCTGGCCGAGTTGGGCATGGGGCCGGGCGCCACGTTGAGCTACCTGCTGGCCGGGCCGGGCATGTCGCTGCCCTCGCTGCTTCTGCTTTCGGCCGTGCTTCGGCTGCGGGCACTGCTGGCCTACGCCGCGATGGCACTGCTCTGCGCGGTCGCGGCGGGGCTGATATTCAATATCCTGATGGCCTGAACCGCCCCCCCCCGGTTACGCACACCGGCCTTACCGTTCACCGCATCATCGCCCCTCCGCCACAGCCCCGCACCCGTATCCCCCCGCCGTTTGCCCTCCGAGGAACTGCTGCTTTGCCGGCGATGCCCCCACCTTCACCCGCACCCGCCGCACCCGCCCCGCCACTTGACGATGCCGGCCCTCTGGATGCCAGACGCCGTGTCGTGTCGCTGGATGTGCTTCGCGGCGTGGCGGTGCTGGGCATCCTGGTGATGAACATTCAGTCCTTCGCCATGCCGTCGGCCGCGGTGGCCGACCCAACGCGCTACGGTGACTTCAGCGGCGCCAATCTCATGGTCTGGCTCTTGAGCCACCTGTTTTTCGATGGCAAGTTCATCACGCTCTTTTCGATGCTCTTCGGTGCCGGCCTGCTGCTGACGGCACAGCGGTGGCAGGAAACGGGCCGCCGGCCGTGGGTGATCCACCTGCGGCGGATGGTGTGGCTGCTGGTGATCGGCCTGGCCCACGCCTATCTGGTATGGGACGGCGACATCCTGGCGATCTACGCGGTGTGCGGCGTGTTCGTCTTCTGCTTCCGCAAGGTATCGATGGGCGTGCTGGTGGGCCTGGGGGTGGGGCTGATGGCGATTCCCTCAGCGCTGTATCTGCTGGCCGGGCTGGCCGTGTCGGTCCAGCCGCAGGAGGAGTTGATCTGGCTGAACAAGTATTGGGCTGGCGACCCGGAGATGTTCAAGACCGAGTTGCGGGCGTTCAGCGGCAACTGGCTGGAGCAGATGGAGGCGCGGGTGCCCAACGCCATCGAGATGCACACGGTCTCACTGGCGTTCTGGGCCGGGCCCTATTGCGCGGGCGTCATGCTCCTGGGCATGGCCATGTACCGTGGCGGCTGGCTGAGCGGCGAGGCGCCGCGGCGGCTGTACCGGAAGCTGGTGGCCGTCGCCCTGCTGGTGGGCGTGCCGATGATCGCCCTTGGCGTGGTGTACCAGTTCAGCCGCGGGTTCGATGCCCTGGTGCCTTTCTTCGGCGTCCAGTTCAACTACTGGATGGCCCCGGTGGTGACGCTGGGTTGGATCGGCCTGGTCATGCTCGCACTGAAGCGCGGCCTGTTCGAGGGGCTGACGCAGCGCTTCGCAGCCGTGGGGCGCATGGCGCTGAGCAACTACCTGGCCCAGTCGGTGGTCTGCACGTTCATCTTCTACGGCCACGGCCTGGGCCTTTTCGCCGCCGTCGAGCGCACCACGCAGGTCGGCATCGTGGCCCTGGTCTGGCTGCTGCAACTGGCCTGGTCGCCCTGGTGGCTGAGCCGCTTCCGCCACGGCCCGGTTGAATGGCTGTGGCGGCGGCTGACCTACGGTATGGGCCGTCGCCCGGCCACGATGCAGGCTGAAATCGGTGAAAGGCAATGAACCCCCATCCGCGCAGCGGGTGGTTGGTCAATCTTCCGCCGCGTCGGGATAGCGAAACTCCACCGGCTGGTATTCGCGGCCGAAGCGCTCATCCTCGCCCTCGGGCCGGAGCATGCCCAACGCTGCGGGCAGGTCGGCGCCGGCGCTGCGTACGCGGTAGGTCCGGCGTTCGGCCAGTGTCGTCGTGTTTTCAACCTCCTCGTCGAGGATGTAGCGTGCCGTGATGCCTTCGGGCAGGTCCTGCTGCCGATAGCTGAACAGCACCCCCTCCTGGTCGGAATCGAACGGCAGCCACAGCACGCCGCGCTGCTCGGGCAG
>PUMS01000333.1 GCA_003551485.1 Phycisphaeraceae bacterium
CGGTCCGGCCCTCGAGCCGCCTGCTCAGCCGGGCCAGTGTCTCGAGGCAGTGCCGGATGATGGCAGAAGCATCCTGCTCGGCCGCGCCGGGCTCGGGCGTGTGCATGGGCCAGGCGGCCTGCTCGAAGGCCGCTACCGCCCCGGCCTCATCCACCGCGATGGCCTTGCAGTTGGTCGTTCCCAGGTCCAGGCCGATGACCAGTGCATCCGTTGAACCGGGTCCGCTTGCCACGCTCAGCCTCGCTTTCCAATGCCCCACCGGGCGCCCCCTCCCCATGTTAGCCCATCCGAACCCGCCGGGGACCGCAAGGGCCTGTGAAAGCGGTCGGCATCGCCCCGGGGCCGACCCGGCGGTGAGGGCATGTCGTTAAACTGAGCAGATGGCCCGACCAGGCGAACAATCCGGTGAGCCCGCACCCGCCGCAGCGCCGCAGTCGGCAGCGCCATCACCTGCGCTGCGGCCGGTGATCGGCCTGACCATGGGCGATCCGGCGGGCATCGGGGCCGAGGTCATCGTCAAGGCGCTGGCCGACCCCGAGATTCACAAGCTCGCCCGCTACGTCGTCTTCGGGATGAACGAACTGCTCAGCTACGCCGCCGACCTGGCCGAGATCGACCCGTTCTGGTGGCGCGTCCAGCACGACAGCCCGCTGGCCATCAGCAGCGATGCCCACCCGGTGATCGTGCTAGACTACGATGAATACTCGATGCTCGGACAGGTGGTGGCGCGGCCGACGAAGCAGGGGGGACAGGCCTCGCTGCGGTTTCTCGACGATGCCATCGCCGCGGCGATGAAGCCGGCGGGCCATGCCTGCCACCTCGATGCGATCGTCACCGCGCCGATCTGCAAGCAGTCCTGGCATATGGCCGGGGCGCGCTACCCGGGCCACACCGAATTCCTCCAGCAGCGAACCCGTGCCAAGCGCGCGGTGATGATGTTCGCCTCGAACAAACTCAACGTGACGCTGGCCACGGTGCACATGCCGCTGATGGACATCCGCAACGTGTTCACCATCGGCTGCGTGTTCGACCCGATCGACCTAGGCCACGAGGCCTGCCGCAGGTTGGGCATCGCCCGCCCGCGCATCGCGGTGTGCGGGCTCAACCCCCACGCCTCCGAGCACGGCGCGTTCGGCGATGAGGAACAGCGCATCATCGCCCCGGCCATCGAGATGGCCCGCAACGCCGAGATCGACGTCAATGGCCCGTTCCCCGCCGACACCATCTTCCGCGATGCCCTGGCCGGCCGGTATGACCTGGTGGTGGCCATGTACCACGACCAGGGCCTGATCCCGGTCAAGCTCGTGGGCTTCGATGAGGCGGTCAACGTGACCCTGGGCCTGCCCTTGATCCGCACCAGCCCCGATCACGGCACGGCCTTCGACATCGTCGGGCAGAACAAGGCCGATGCCGGCTCGATGAAAAGCGCCATCCGCATGGCCGTTCGCCTGGCCACGGGGGGCAAGGTGGGCGCGTGAGGGAGGCGCGGGCATGGCGTTGATGTTGTCGACTGCAATGGATGATGCCCAACCACCCGCCCGCAACCCCCGGAACCCCCGGCGCCGATGGCGAGTGGCGGCGGCGATGGCCGCAGCGCAGTTGCTCATGGCCGGCCTGACGCTGCTGATGCTGCTACTGGGGCCGGGCACCGACCCGCGCCTGCGGCCCGATCCCGACCGCCCGGGCGGGCCGGCGGTCCCGGTTTCACCCTCGCCGTTGAGCGCGGCCCCTGATGCAGCGGCCCGGCCCGCCATCAGCTTTGATGAACCCTCAGCCCTGCCAACGAGCCCTGCCGGATGGTGACCGCCCCGTTCAACTGGCGACCTCACTCCCGCGGCCGCATCGCCGATGACGGTCATGGGTCAGCGGTGGGGCCGCAGCAGGCGGTTGATGTCGAGGCCGCCCGAGCGGCACGGCGGCGGCTTGTCATCGACCGCTCCTGCCGCGTGCCCTGCCTGGTGCTGTTTTGCAGCGCGGTGGTCTGGCTGCTGGCGGGCACGCTGCTGGCGATGATCGCCTCGTTCAAGCTGCATGAGCCGCGGTTTCTGGCCGACTTCGCTCCGCTGACCTTCGGCCGCATCAGGCCGGCGCATCTGAACGTGGTGGCCTACGGCTGGGCCTTCAACGCGGCACTGGCCTCGCTGCTGTGGATCAAGTGCCGGCTGGCCGCCACGCCGCTGCGCGGCGGCGCCCTGGTGCTGGCCGGCGCCGGTTTGTGGAACGTCGGGGTGCTGCTGGGCACGCTGGCCATCCTCACCGGCCGCGGCCACAGCACCGCGTGGCTGGAGTTTCCAGTGCCCGCGGCCGCGATGCTCTACGGCGGCTTTGCGCTGGTGGCCATCGCCGCGGTGCTCAGCCTCGCCGCGAGGCGGGTGCGACGGCTCTACGTCAGCCAGTGGTACCTGCTGGGGGCGTTGCTGTGGTTCCCCTGGTGCTTCACCGTCGCCTTCATCCTGTTGATGCCGGCGCCGGTGGGCGGTGTGACCGAATCGGCCATCGGCGGCTGGTACACGCGGAACCTGATCGGCCTGTGGTTCTCCGCGGTGGGTGTGGCGATCATCTACTACCTGCTGCCCAAGCTCACCGGCCGGCCACTCTATTCCCATCAGCTTGCCCTGCTGGGCTTCTGGGCGCTGGCGGTGTGCTATCCGTGGACGGGCATGAGGCACCTGATCGCCGGCCCGCTGCCGGCCTGGGCGATCACGGTGTCGATCGCGGCGAGCGTAATGCTGCTGATCCCGCTTCTGGCGGTGACGCTGAACTTTCACAAGACCATTCGCGGCCGCTACCGCCTGGTTGGGCCGAGCCCCACGCTGCGGTTCATCGTCTTCGCCGCGGTCTGCTACCTGCTGGTGGGCGGGCAGGGGGTGCTGCTGGCGTTGCGGTCGGTCAACGAGGTCTTCAGCCTCACGCACACCATCATCGGGCATGCCCACCTGGGCATGTACGGCTTTTTCACGATGGCCATGTTCGGGGCGATGTATTACATCATCCCGCGGCTGACCGGTCGCGAGTGGGCCTCGGTGGGGCTGATCCGCATCCACTTCTGGTGCGTGGGCCTGGGGCTGGCGCTGATGGTGGGGGTGCTGACCGCCGGTGGCATCATCCAGGGGCTCGAGCTCAACCGCGCTGCAGCGCCGCTGGGGCATTACATCGACGAGCATGGCCTGAGTGAAGGGGTGGGTGCGTTTCTGAGTCAGTTGCAGGTGCGCGGCGGGGCGGTGGACTTTCTCGATGTCACGCGGGGCACGATCCCGTGGCTTGAGCTTCGCACGCTTTCGGGCATGATGCTCCTGGCCGGGCACATTGCCTTCGCCGTGCTGGTGGGGCTCAATGTCGCCGGCCACAGCCCCCCGCGGCCCGGCCCGATGCTGCTGAGCGCTGCCGGCAGGGGCCGGCCCCTGGAATGACCGCATGAACCGCCTGCCCCTACTCTTCATCGCCCTGCTTGCCAGCTTCGCCGCGGCGTGGCTCGGGCTGGTTTTCGGGCTCTACCGCGAGTTGGGCGGGGTGCAACCGGTGAGCGATCCGTTCACAAGCGAGCTCCAGCCGCGCCCGTATACGGAGCTTGAACTGGCTGGCCGGGACGTCTACCGCGCTGAGGGCTGCATCGCCTGCCATACCCAGCACGTGCGCGGCGGGCGGTTCAACGCCGACATCGAGCGGGGCTGGGGCCCGCGGCGGTCACACCCCATCGACTACATCCACGACCGGCCCATCCTCATGGGCCGGTCGCGCACCGGCCCCGACCTTGTCAACATCGGCGCCCGCGAGGCGCGCCGGTCGTGGCACCACCTGCACCTGTACGACCCGCGGATCACCTCGCCGGGCTCGAACATGCCGACGTACCGTTACCTTTACAGGAAGCAGCGCATCGGCGATGAACCCGACCCCGACGCCCTGATGTTGGCAGGCGAGCACGCCCCGCCGCCGGGCTACGAGGTCGTGCCCACCGACCGCGCCCGGGCCCTGGTGGCCTACCTGCTCGGCCTCGACCGCACCTACCCGATCCCCGGCACGCCGAGGCGCTGATGCCCAGGCGGATGCCGCGCCGGTCTGCAACCGACATGAAGACGTCATCCAACCCATCCAGCCCGCCGCCCGATGCCGAGCCCGCCCGGCGCGAAGGCGATGAGCCCCGACACGGCGGCGCACCCATCGCCCTGTGGCTGATCCTGCTGGCCGTGGTGGTGGTGCTTTGGGGCGGCTTCTACATCGTGCGCTACAGCGGCGGGTGGCGCAGCGATGTGCTCGATGAAGACCCCCATGCCCGCCGCCCC
>PUMS01000049.1 GCA_003551485.1 Phycisphaeraceae bacterium
AATCTACTGGAAACCCTCCGAGGACCGAGCCGCATAGCGCCCCCGAAATCTGGGCACACCCGGCCTGGCTTCCGGGGGTGGGGCGGTTGACGTTCGAGGGGCGGCAGTTGATGATCGCGGGCTTCGTACCGACTCACCGTCCCGATGGAGCCCGCGGATGACACGGCCGTCCTGCCCCCTGTTCATGACCCACCACGCACCGATCGGCGCCTGGTCGAGCCTCACCTTCGGCCGGCCGGGCCGGGGTGTGAGCATCGACACCGAGGCCCTCGCCGTGACCGATACCGCCGACCTGCTGGCCGGCATCAGCCACGGCGAGGCCGGCGCCACCTTGCTGCCTTTCTACAAGGGCGCTGCTCAGCAGGATGTGGAGGCAGACAACGTCAAGGCGCCTGAGGCCGCCCCCGCCGCGCAGCAGGACGCCGGCCAATGGCGAACCGTGGCGCCCGAGGACATCATCCGCTCGCTCACCCCCGGCATCGACAGCTTCAGCGCTGCGGGCATCACCCTGCGCATCTACACCCCGCACCCGGTGTTGCCCGACCCGCAAGGCGGCGGGGAGATCGCCGCCGCGTGCTGCCCGGGCCTGCTGATCGACCTCGAGATCGACAACACCGCCGGTGAACAGACCGCATGGGGCTTTCTCGGCCTGCGGCACCACCTCGATGGCCGGCTGCGGCCGGTGGACTGGTCCGCTCCCGGCCGCCTCTGCGGCCTGGCGATGGCCGACCGCTGGGCCCTGGCGGCCCGTCCGCTGGAAGGTGAGGTCTTCACCATCCGCGACAACAGCATCCGCGGCCATCTCAAGAAGCCGCGGCCGGTGGACCACCCCGGCGGCAACGAAGGGGTCATCGCGCTGAAGGTGCCCGCGGGCGAGCGGCGGACGCTGGCCTGTGCCTTCGGCTTCCACCGCGCCGGCCGCGCCACGCAGGGCATCGACGGCCGCTATGCATACACCCGCTGGTATCGCGACGTTGAGGCCGTGTGCGAGGCGGTGCTCGACCGCGCTGAGGTCAACCGCGTCCAGTGCCGCCGGTTCGACCAGGATGTCGCCGCGGCGTGCGACGACCCGCTGCGCATCGAGCTGTTCGCCCAGGCCATTCGCGGCCATGCGGCCAACACCTCGCTGATCGAGGCCGATGGCCGGCTTCTCTACAGCGTCTGCGAGGGTCAGTTCGCCTGGCGCAACACGCTGGACCTGGCCGCCGACCACCTGCCGTGGGAACTGTGGCGCTTTCCCTGGGTGGTGCGCAACATCATGGACCTCTACATCGAGCGCTACAGCTACCGCGACCGCACCCGCCGGCCCGGCGAGACGGCCTTCGAGCACGCCGGGGGCCTGGCCTTCTGCCACGACCAGGGCAACTACACCACCTATGCCCCGCCGCACCGCTCCGGCTACGAGATGACCGACACCCGTCACTACTGCCACATGACCACCGAGCAGGTGCTCAACGGCATCTACTGCATGGCCGCCTACCTGCTGACACAGGATGATGCGCGCACGCAGCGGCGCTGGTCCGACACCGCCGCGGCCCTGCTCGATAGCCTGGCCAACCGCGACCACCCCGACCCCGGCCAGCGCGACGGCCTGCTCAAGGCCGAGAGCTCGCGCTGCGGCCAGGGCGGCCACGAGATCACCACCTACGATGCGCTCGATCCAGCCCTGTGCCACGCCAGGGGCAACCTCTACATCCACATCAAGGCCTGGTGCGCAGCGGTGATGCTCCATGCCGCCTTCGAGCAGATGGAGCGGGCCGACCGTGCATCCAGCGCAGCCGAGCTGGCCACCCGCTTCGCCGATGCCGTGGCGCAGCGCTTCGACGGCGAGCGCGAGTGCCTGCCGGCCAACCTCCTCGAGCCCGGCGGGTCCTTCGTCATCGCCGCCATCGAGCCGCTGGCCGTCCCCGCCTGGTGCGGCCTGCTCGAGCGGATGCGAAGCCACCAGCGGCTGATGGACCTTCTTGCCCGCCACGCCCGCACGTGCCTCCAGCCGGGCCATGCGATCGAGGAGCAGACCGGCGGCCTTCGCCTCTCCAGCGGCAGCGACAATGCCTGGCCGAGCAAGGGCGTGCTGTGCCACTACGTGCTCGAGCAGGTACTGGGCATCGACACGCAGTCGCTGTGCCCCAGCGTCCTGCGCGAGTTCACCCACTGGATGCAGCACAGCGCGGCCGACCGCACCCTCAGCGACCAGATGCGGGTCTCGACCCGCACCGCCCACGCCGGCAGCTACTACCCCCGCCACGTGACCACCGCCCTCTGGGTCCACCCCGCCGCGCCCCGGCCGCAGAAGAAATCGGGATAGCCCACCCCGTACCACTGACAGCTTGACTGGTCACGGCGTGTAGGGTGGGCAGACCTCGCTCTACCCACCCTACGCCTTCGGGCACGAAAGAGCCTGGCCCACCCGGCGTTGGGGCCGGCGGCGGTATGGCATAAACTTCCCCTATGAAACGCGCGCTGATCATGACGATGCTGGCCGCGGCGACCGCCGCGGCGGGGATATGGGCGACCACGCTGATGCCCCGCTCGCCGGACCCGGCGCCGCTGCTCGATCGCGACGGTGAGACGGCCGGCCGCCTTCCTCCCCCGATCGACCCCGACCGTGCCGCCGGTCAGCGCGGCGAGCCCATCGCGGTGGGCAGGGCGACAAACCCGGTGCTCATCACCGAACTCGACGGGGGACAGCGCATCGAAATCCGCGGCCGGGATGTGCGGCCCGTGGCCGCTGATGAGTATGCGCTCACCCAGCCGCAGGCGCTGATCTTTCTCGATCGCCATAGTGCCCTGGTACTCGAGGCCCGCGAGGCACGCATTGTGGCCCCTGACGGCCGGCCCATCTTCGGACAGATGGTCGGGCCGGACATGGGCCTGAGAATGTCGCTTTACGAAGCGCCGGATGGGGTGGAGCTCGACATCGACCGTGACTCACCGCACCTGCAGGTGGCCTGCTACCTGGAGGATGCGGAGGTGGACCTGCAACTTGGACAGGTCCGCAGCCGCGGGCCGGTCGAGCTGCGCTCGCCGCGCGTCACCTTCCGCGGCACGGGCCTGGACCTCACCTACAACAGCTTCGACCGCCGCATCGAGCGCCTGGTGGTGCTCCAGGGCCGCGACCTGCTGATCCGCCCGGCCGACAAGGCCGACCCCGCAGCCCCCGCCGAGCAGCCCCGGGCCCAACCCCGCCCCCGCCGCGACCGGCAGGCCGGGCAAGCCGATCCGCAGATGCCCCCGTTCTGGTACCGCGCCCGCTTCCACGAGGATGTCGCCATCGCCACCGGCGAGTACCGCACCCAGGGCGGAGAGCAGTTGACGATCTACTTTTCCTCACTCATCGGCCGCGACGGCGCCGGCATGTTCACCCAGCGCGTGGCCCAGGCCCGGCGCGGCTCAACACTCCGCTCTGCCGCCCCCGGAAAAGGGGCAGGGAGTCCGATTGGCGGCGCGGATGAACGCGGGCTGACAGCGAAGTGTCATTACAGCCGCGAGAACATCACTTCGGCGTCACTGGCGATGGGCAGTGGCCTCGGGCCGGTGGCGGGCGTGGCCCTGGCCGGCCTGTGGTCACACGTGGCGCCCATCGCCGCCCAGGCGGACAGCGCCGCCCCTGCCGACCCCGCCGCAGATGCCCTGCCCCTGCCCGTCCCGCCCGATCCGCCCCTGCTGCTGGAAGGGGCCGGGCCCGAGCCGGGCGATATCTATCTCACCTGGCGGGGCGCGCTGGAGGTCGATCCCGTCGAGCAGCCGCCCCTGACCATGCAGGGCCGCGACGAGGTCTTCGCTTCGCTCCAGCGCGTGGATGTGACCGCCTCGCCGCCCGACGGCGGCCAGCGCCGGCTGCTGGCGCGGCGGCTGGATTACCACAGCCTCACCGGCCGCGTCCGCGCCGTGGGTTCGGGCGATCAGCCCCTTCGCGTCTCGGCCCCGAGCCTGGGCACGCTCCACGGCCTCGAGGACGGCCGCGAAGCGCAGATCGTCTTCGAGCCCGATGAGAGCCGCGGCCTGTGGATCGGGCCGGGCATGTTGCGAACGATCACCGAGCCGGCCGGGGATGACGCTGACCTGCCACTGTCACTGCCGCCGGGCCTGCGAATGGCCTGGCGCCAGCGGGTCGAGCTGCGCTTCGCCGACCGCAAGGCCGGCGCGGCCGAGACGGGCCTGGATGCGACCATGGACCGAGCCGTCGAGTCGGTCGACTTCATCGGCGATGTGCGAACCCGCCACCGCGACTTCACCATCGATGCCGGCCGGCTCG
>PUMS01000342.1 GCA_003551485.1 Phycisphaeraceae bacterium
AGGTGTGGGGGCAGGGGGGGCACCGGGGGAGGCGGAGGCACGGGCCGAGGATGTGGCGAAGGTGGTGCGCGGCGGGCATGGGTTTGCCTTCGAGCTATATAGCCGCCTTGCCGCCGAGCGGGAAGGGAACCTGTTCCTCTCGCCCTCGAGCATCCGCACGGCCCTGGCCATGACCTGGGCCGGTGCCCGCGGCCGGACCGCGCAGCAGATGGCCGATGTGCTGCGCCTGGACCTGCCGCCCGAGCAGGTCCACGCCGCGCTGGCCAAGCTCGTGGCCGACCTCAACGATCCGGCCACCGATGATGAGGGCAAGCCCTACTACGAGCTGGCCGTGGCCAACGCGCTGTGGGGGCAGGCGGGCTATCCGTTCCATGAGGACTTCATCCGGCTGCTGGGCCACCGTTACGCCGCGGGGCTCGAACAGGTCGACTTCCTCAAAGCGCCCGAGGCAGCGCGTCGGACGATCAACCGGTGGGTCGAGGAGCAGACCCGCCAGCGCATCCGTGAGCTGATCCCCGAGGGGGTGATCGACGATGAGACCCGCCTGGTGCTGACCAATGCCATCTACTTCCTCGGCGGCTGGACGCACACCTTCAACGAACGTGCCACGAGGCCCGACACCTTCCACCTGCCCGACGGCACCGCCACGCGGGTGCCCATGATGCGACAGACCCAGCGCCTGCGCTACATGGAGGATGAGCACGTGCGGATGCTCGAGCTGCCCTACCAGGGCGGTGAGCTTTCGATGTTGGTCCTGCTGCCGCGTCAGGGAGAGGGCAACCCCGGTGAGGCGCTGCGGGCGTTGCAGCGGCGGCTCGACGGTGAGGCGCTGGAGCGCTGGACCGGGGCGCTTCGGCCGCGCCAGGTCGAGGTGAAGCTGCCGCGGTTCAGCTTCACCAGCGAATTGCGGCTGGATGAGGTGCTCCAGGCCATGGGGATGGAGGATGCGTTCATCTTCCGCAGGGCCGACTTCACGGGCATCGCCAGCATCGAGGAGCTTTTCATCGATGCGGTGCTGCACAAGGCCTTCGTGAAGGTGGATGAAGAGGGCACCGAGGCCGCCGCGGCCACCGCCGTGGTCATCGCCACCCGCGCGGCCATGGACCCACCCACCGCCTTCCACGCCGACCGGCCGTTCATGTTTCTCATCCGCCACGATGAGAGCGGTGAGATACTGTTCATGGGCCACGTGACCGAGCCGGAGGAGGAATAGGATGCCCGTAAAGCTGGTCCCCGAACTGCCGCCGCCGCGCATCCCGTATAACCGCAGTGCGACCCCCACACACCATCAACCCGGAAAGGACCCCCACATGCCATTGTTCACATCGATGACGGCCGCCGTGCTGCTCGCCATCACGGCCATCGCCTGTGCCGGCAACGCCGGTCCGCACACCGTCGCCACCGAGGATGCAGCCGCGCCCCCGACCCACTCCGATCGATCCGCCGAGGCCCCACCACCCGAGCAAGCCGCCGAGGCCCCATCACCCGAGCAAGCCGTCGAGGCCCTTACCCGCGGCGGGCACGACTTCGCCTTCGACCTCTACCGTCGCCTGGCCGATGAGGAGGAAGGCAACATCTTCCTCTCACCCTCGAGCATCCGCACCGCCCTGGCCATGACCTGGGCCGGTGCGCGCGGCGGGACCGAAGCGCAGATGTCGCGGGTGCTGCGATTCAACCTGCCGCCGCAGCAGATGCATGGGCATCTGGCCGGGCTGCTTGAAGACCTCAACGACCCCGGCACCGATGAGGAGGGCAACCCCTTCTACGAGCTGGCCGTGGCCAATGCGCTGTGGGGGCAGGCGGGCTACCCGTTCCGCGACGACTTCATCGCCCTGCTCGATGACCGCTACGGCGCGGGCCTGCACGAGGTCGACTTCATCCGCGAGACCGAGCCCTCCCGGCAGCGCATCAACCGCTGGGTCGAGCAGCAGACGCGCGACCGCATCAGCAATCTCATGCCCGAGGGCTCGATCACGCCCGAGACGCGCCTGGTGCTGACCAACGCCATCTACTTCCTCGGCGGCTGGGAGCACACCTTCGACGAGCGCCACACCCGCGATGCCACCTTCCACCTGCCCGATGGCCGCCGCATCGAGGTGCCCACGATGCAGCAGACCGAGCGCCTGCGGATGATGGAAGAAGGTGAGCTGAAGCTGCTGGAGCTTCCCTACCGCGGCGGTGAGATGGCCATGCTGATCCTGCTGCCCAACGGCGGCGACGATGATGCCCACCCCGGCAAGGCCCTCGAGGCCCTCGAGAAGGCAGGCAAGCTCACCGATGCCAACTTCCGGGGGTGGGTCGAGCGGTTGCGGCCGCAGCGGGTCGAGGTGCACCTGCCGCGCTTCAGCTTCACCAGCGAGTTCGGCCTCAACAGCACGCTCGCGGCCATGGGCATGACCGATGCCTTCGATCCCCGCCGGGCCGACTTCACCGGCATCGCCAGCGTCGAGGAGCTGTTCATCAGCGCGGTGCGGCACAAGGCCTTCGTGAAGGTGGATGAAGAGGGCACCGAAGCCGCCGCCGCCACCGGCATCGCCGTGGGCGTCACCGCACTGCCTCCGCCGCCGAAGCCTTTTCACGTCGACCGGCCGTTTGTGTTCATCATCCGCCACAATGAAAGCGGTGAGATTCTGTTCATGGGGCGGGTGGATGAGCCGGTGGAGGAGTGAAAGGGGGGGAGCCGACGTCGGGTGCTACTGATGGCTTGTCCACCAGTGTCCATGCTGTGCGTGGCGCCCCCTACCGCAGGGCGAGCACGGCGCGGCGGAGGATGACCGAGCCCAGGTACACGCCGCCGGCGGCCAGCACCGTGGCCGGTTCGGGGCTGATGGGCGTGCCGTAGACCAGGATGCGCGGCACCGTGGTCAGCAGCACGCACAGCAGCACGCTGATCCACATCATGTGTACCAGCCGCGTGGCGTGGTGGCCCGCCGTCGCCGCCGGCAGGGCCAGCAGCGCCAGCACCAGCACCAGCCCCACCACGCGCATCACCGTCAGCACGGTGAAGGCCACCAGCACCAGCAGCACCAGGTTCGTCCACAGCGTGTTGATGCCCTGGAGCTCGGCCTGCTGCTGGTCCAGGCAGATGGCCACGAAGCGTTTGTGGAACACCAGCACCGTCAGCAGCACGCAGCCGGCGAGGGCGGCCAGAATCCACAGCTCGCTGCGCGGTACGAAGGAGATGTTGCCGAACAGGTAGGCGGTGACCTCGGTCTGGTAGGCGGGCGTGAGCTTGAGCATGACCAGGCCGATGGACATGCCCACGGCCCACATCGCGCCCAGCAGCGTGTCCATGCGCTCGTGGATGCGCTGGTGGACCAGGCCGATCAGCAGCGCCCCGATCACCGCCGCGCCCATCGCGCCCAGCAGGGCGGCCTGGTCGAGCTGCTCGCGCGTGGGCGAGCCGGCGGCGATGTCGCCCTCGGGCGCGGCCAGCAGGCCGCCGGTGAACTGCTCCAGGCCCTGCCGGAACGCCGGGTCCACCCACATGTAGGCCATGAACAGGCCCACGCCCACACCGCCGATGGCCATGTGCGAGATCGCGCCGCTGGCCATCACGATCCGCCGGGTGATGACGTAGGGGCCGATGATCCCGCAGCAGATGCTGGCCAGCAGCCCGGCGATCAGGCCGTTGAGCAGCAGCGGGTTGTGATGGATCATCGCCTCGAAGAAGTCCATGGTCACCGTTCCGAGCCGGGTGGCGGCGGTGGGGGGCCTTTGCGGCCGGTGCCCGTGACGGCGGCGTCGGCGGCCGCGGTTTCGGCCGGCTCGCAGTCCTGCTCGCAGCCGGGGTCGGTCAGCGGGCAGGCCCCGCCGTGGTGGATGTGGCGCACATCCCCGCCGTACATCCGGGCGATGATGTCCGGGCTGATGTCCGAAGCGCGCTGCACGCTGATTCGCCGGTTCAGGCACGCCACGCGCTTCAGGTGCGTCGAGACGAACGACACATCGTGGCTGACCATGACGATGGCCAGGCTGTGGTTGAGCTCGTGCAGCAGGTCGGTCAGGCCCGCCTCGACGTGGGCATCCACGTTGGCCGTGGGCTCATCCAGCAGCAGCAGTTGCGGCTGGCAGACCAGCGCCCGGGCGATGAGCACGCGCTGGCGCTGCCCACCCGAGAGCGTGCGCAGCGGCCGCCGCGCCAGCTCGGCGATGTGGACGCGCTTCAGGGCCGCCATGGCGGCCTCGACATCCGCGCGGCCGAACCAAGCGCCCCAGCTCGAGCCGGCCAGCCGGCCGGTGAGCACGATATCGAGCACGTCCGCCGGCACCGAGGCATCCACCGAAGCGTGCTGGGGCACGTAGCCGATGCGGTGGCGCACACGCGACGGCGGCCGTCCCATGATGCGGATGGCGCCCTTCTGCGGCCGCAGCAGGCCGAGCATGAGCTTCAACAGGGTGGTCTTGCCCCCACCGTTGGGGCCGATGATGCCCAGAAAATCCCGCGGCTCGATGGTCAGCGAGACCTCCTCGAGCACCGGCTGCTCGATGCCGAGCGGCGGATAGCCGAAGGTCACATCGCTGACCTCGACGACGCAGGCGGTGTCGCCGTTGTTCTGGGGCGTGTTCATGCGGCACCTCGTGCGCCGGGGTCTGCCGTGGCCGGGCTACTGCAACGATTCGGCGATCTTACGCGCCACCCGCCGCAGGTTGTCGGGCACATCCGCGGCCAACGGGTCGAGCACCTCGATGCGGGCGCGTTCGATCTCGGCGATGGGCCGCACCGAGGCATCGGTGACCTGCGGCTGGACGAACACCACGCGCGTCTGTTCGGCGCGCATGATCTTGAGCAGTTCGGTCACGTACCACTCATCCGGCCGGCGACCACCGATCTCAATGGGAATCTGGCGCAGGCCGAAGTCCTCGGCGAAGTAACCCCAGGCCGGGTGGTAGATGAGGAACGCCCGTTCGCGGTGGGGCCGCAGGATGTCGCGGATTTCGGCCTCGAGTGCTTCAAGCTCATCCAGAACGCTGCGCAGGTTGGCTTCGTATGTGCGGCGGTGGGCCGGGTCGACCGCCACCAGGGCCGCGGCGACCGTCCGCGCCTGATCGCGAAGCAGCCGCGGGCTGGTCCAGATGTGCGGGTCGTCGCCATCGTGGTGGTGATGGTGGTGGTCATGGGAATGGTCATGGGAATGGTCATGGCCGTGGTCATGATCGTGGTTTTGCTCATGCAGCGGGTAGTCGGCGTGGATGTGGTCTTCCATCTTGCGCAGGCGGATGCCCATCTGCGTGTTGACCACGCTCAGCCGGCCGGCGCGGGCGGCCTGCTCGACGGCCTGGAACCATCGGCCCTTTTCCTCGAACTCGACGCCGATGGCGAAATACAGCCGTGACTGCATTACCCGCGTGGCATCGGCATCGGTGGGCGAATGGGTGTGCGGGCTGGCGCCCGGAGGCAGGACGATGAAGACATCGGCCCGGTCGCCGGCGATGCGCTCGATGAGCCACTTCTGCGGCGGGATGCTCGCGGCGACCTTGAGGCGGTCGGATGCATCGCCGCCGGCACCCCCGCCGCATCCGTGTGCGAACGCCACCGCGGCAAGCAGGGATGTGAGCGACACGACGGAGAGGATGCGGGTGAACACGTTCGGGTTCCTTCAGGTTTGAAGCGGCTTTTCCAATTCAAGAGCCGCGTTTGTAGTGGATCTGCTCCGGCCCAGCGCCGGCGGTCTTTTCCCACCGGCCATCGGCGGTCTTCTCAAAGCGGGTGAAGCCGTGGGCGGCGAGGTTGCGGTCGCTGAGGATCGCCTTGCCCGAGCCCCACCGGCCACCGATATGGGGCGGCTGGATCACCCGCCGTACCGGCTGACCGGTGGTGGGATGCTCCGTCAGCGGCGGGTCGTGAATGCCCTGGACCACCTCGAAGAGCTGGCCCGGCTCATCCTCATCTTCCAGGATGACCTCGTAGACGTAAATGGGCATGTTCACCTTCCGCTAAAATCGCCCCGTGCGATGGCCACCGCGTGCGTGGGCCGAAGCGCCGGTGGGCCGACGTCGGGTGGGCGCCCATTAAATGATAACGCGTTATCAGGCCGGGGCAAGTCCCTGGTCTCCGCCAGCCCCTCGCTGCCCGCTTCGCCCCCCCGTTCCACCACCAGCCCTTGCCGTTGAGGTCGCCCATGCCCAAGCGCATCATTCTGCCCGAACGAGGCCGCATCGAGCTCGAAGACTTCGACCTGCCCGCGGACAGTCCCCCGGCGGGGCAGGCGCTCGTGCGGACCATCTGCTCGCTGATCAGCACCGGCACGGAGCTGACCGTGCTCGATGGACGCTACGAGCCGGGAACCTCCTTCGACCGGTGGGTGCGTTATCCGTTCCCGATGGGCTACGCCGTCATCGGCCGCATCGAGGCGGTCGGTGATGGGGTCGAAGGGCTCGAGCAGGGCCGGCTTGTCGCCGCGCGGGCGCCACATGCATCCCATCACCTGTTGGACGCAGCAAGGCTGGTCCCGGTTCCGGCGGGTATCGAGCCGGCAAATGCGGCCTGGTTCGCCCTGGCCAAGATCGCCTTTACCGGCGCCCTGGCCGCCGAGTGCCGGCTCGGGGACACCGTCGCGGTGATCGGTGCCGGGCCCATCGGGCAGATGTCGGTCCGCTGGGCGGCGGTCTCGGGCGCGCGGCGGGTGATCGCCATCGACCCCTGCGGCGAGCGGCTGGGACTGGCCGGGCGAGGTGGAGCCACGGCCACCATCGCCGAGCCGGTCGAGCGGTGCGAGGCCGCCCTGCGACAGGCCAACGCCGGTGAGCTGGCCGATGTCGTGATCGAGGCCACCGGCCACCCGGCGGTCTTGTCCAATGCCCTGCCGCTGGTGGCCGACCGCGGCCGGCTGGTGCTGCTGGGCGACACCGGCTATCCATCGAAGCAGCACCTGACTTACGATGTGATCCGCCGCGGCCTGAGCATCCGCGGCGCCCACGACACACACGAGACGCCGTGGTGGACGGGGGCGAGCATCGCGGCGTATTTCTTCGAACTGGTGGGAAGCGGCCGCTTCGATCTGGGCGGGCTCAACACCCACGTGTTCGATGCCGCCGGCTTCCTGGAGGCCTACGATACTGCCCGTCAGGGCCGTTGCCAGACGATGGGCCTGATCCTGGACTGGAGCTGCTGCGATGGCTGAGCCCGATGCCGGTCCGTCGACCCGACTGCGCCACAGCGCCGCCCATTGGTGTTTCTTCAAGCGCACCGGGCTCGACCCGACCACCTGCTTTCAGCGGCTGCGCAGCCTGGGCGTCGGGGGTGTGGAGATGGCGCCGCCGGAGCACTGGGATGCGGCGAAGCGGGTGGGGTTGGAACGGGTCAACGTCGGTGCCCCGGGCATGACCAGCGGGCTCAACGATCGCCGCCATCATGCATCGCTGATCCCGCAGATCGCAAAGCTGATCGACACCGCCGCGCGCGAGGACATCGGCCACATCATCGTCTTCAGCGGCAGCGAACGCGGCCAGGACCCGGCCGAAGCCCTCGATGCCTGCGCTGAGGCCCTTATCGAGCTGGCCAGGCGCGCCGAGGAAGATGGGGTGGACCTGCTGCTGGAGGTCCTCAACCGCCAGGACCATCCCGATTACCTGGCCGACCGCTCCAGCTTCGGCATCGAGCTTGTCCGCCGCGTGGGCTCGCCGCGGCTGAAGCTGCTGCTGGATGCCTACCCCCTCGCCCGCTCGGGGGAGGATCCGGTGGCGGTGATGACCGAGCACCTGGACCTGATCGGCCACATCCACGTGGCCGATGCGCCGGACCGCGGCCTGCCCAGCGCTGACCGCGGCATCGACTTTCCGACCCTGGTCAGCCGCATCCACCAGGCCGGCTACCGCGGCTGGTGGGGCCACGAGTTCATCCCCGCGTCGGATGCGATCGACGAGTTGAACCGCTCGGTCCAGCGCCTCGAGAGCTGGGCGTAGGGTGGGTAGAGCGAGGCTTTGCAGGTGGTCGCGGTAGGGTCCGGCCGCAAGACCTCGCTCTGCTCACCTTACCCAGCGGAGTCGGGGCATCCAAGACGCTCAGTGGCGGGGGGACAGGGGTGCAATTCAGCCTGCTGGGTGAGCCACGAGCCCAGGGGGGTGGGGTGGAGCAGGTGGAAGGCATAGTGGGCGTGGAGGCACTTGACGCTGCTGAAGTTGCGGATGCCGCCGATGCCTCGGTCCTGGAAGGCGGCGCTGAGGCCGCGGCGGGCGATCCGTTCGCGGTCGGCCGCTTCCAGCAGCGCCCAGCGCAGTTCGATGGCACGGCGGTGGGCGCAGCGCATCGCCTCGAGACGCTGCGGATCGGCCGCCAGCCAGGCCTGGGCCCGGGCGATGGCGCCCAGCCGCTCGAGCTGCGAGATCGCCCGCACCAGGTTCGGGCAGACGAGCCAGTGGATGGTGGGAAACGGCAGCAGGTGCTCGCTTCGCCGCTGAAGCGGGTAGGTCACCACCACCGCCGGGTGGCCCGCTGGACAGCACAACGCCGTGCCCGCCAGCCGCAACGGACGCCGCCCAAGCTGGCGGGTGATCTGGGCCAGTTGCTCAGCATCGGGGGCTGTGAGGGGCATGTCTGCGATTCTACGCCCGCCCCGCCGTGGGCCGGCGTTCATCGGCACCCGGCGGTGGGTCCGCTGCGCTTGACCCACCCTGCCTGCTACCTGCCGGGGGGCTAGTCGGGCTGTTCGGCCATGGGGTCGCCGTGGGGGACCTCGGGGTCGGGGTCCATGTAGATGGCTGCGGAGAAGCCGGTGGTGCCGCCGGCGTTTTCGAGTTTGAAGAGCACGCGGTTGAGGCCCTGGCGGAAGGGGATGCGGGGGGGGACGGGGTCGCTGAAGGGAATCCAGGCCTGCGCCTCGATGGCGCTGCGCCAGACGACCTCACCATTGACCCACAGCACACCGTAGTCATCGCTGGCCAGGGCCATGTAGCGTTCCTGGTCGCGGTCGGAATAGACCTCGGTGTAGGCATACCACACCGCCCATTCGGTGCCGCCGCCGAAGGGCACCACCTTGAGCGTGTCGTAGCCCGGTCTCCGCCGCGCCTGGTAGAAACGCCACTGAAGCCGTTTGCCATCCTTGCCCACGTACTGGGCGGCGAGGTCCACGGCGGACTCGGGCGCGTAGGGCTTGTCGAGGTTCTCGCGGTCCTGTCCGGGGTGGCTGAAGGGGCCGATGATGTACCACGTGTTGAGGTACACCCACGGGCTGGCGCGGTCGCCCTCGCCGAGGCGCTGGGCGGGCAGGAAGGGGCCCTCGGGCAGGTAGACGTTGCCCCGGCCGTCGCGGCCTTCACCGGCCAGCAGGGTGGGGCCTTCCCAGGGCCGGCCATCGTCCCGGGGGGCATCGACGTCGGCGGCGTGATCCGTGGGCTCGGTGGGCTGCCAGAGGGTGATGGCGCCCTCATCGTTGGCCCCGCCCATGCCGCGGGTCTTTCGCAGCAGGTTCTGGCAATGGCGCAGCATGTCCTCGGCCTCGGCGTGGGCGGACAGCAACTGGCGTTTGAGGGCATCGAAGTGGCCATCGTAGAGGGCGGTGATGCGGCGCTGTAGCGCGGCGGCGTTGATCGAGGCGCGGTCGGGCAGGGCCATGGTGTTGACCGCCACGACCTCGCTCAGAGCCCGCCTCTGCCTGGCCGCGGCGTTGATCAGGGTCATCCGCTCGTATTGCTGGGCGATGCGCAGTTCCTGGGCGCGCAGGAGGTCGTAGAGCTCGAGGATTCCGGCCACGTGCAACTGGGACGTGGTCATGTCGGGCATCCTGCGCACCAGCGAGGCGATGCGGAGTTGGTCCGGCCGCAGGTCCAGGCGCTGCTCACTGAGCCGCGCGGCATGCCACTGCTCGATCATGCGGTGGTGCTGGGCGATGAGCAGGTGTTCGAGGCTGAGGTCGGCCAGGTCCGGGTCGTTGTTGCGGAACTGGAAGAAGTGGTCGCGGCCGAGTCCGGCCATGTCGCGCTCGATGCGGGACAGGCCGAGGTAGATGTGCGACAGCTTCCGGCGGTACTCGCGTTCCAGGGCCTCGAGCATCGCATCGATCCGCGCCTGGGCCGGCTCGACCGGCGGCGACTGGGCGGCCGGTTCGAACAGCCACCGGTTGAGCGGGCCGATGCCCACCACCGCCGCCACCACCGCCACGTGCGCCAGGATGGACATCGCCCACCAGGCGGGGGTAAAGCGGCGTCGGGCCGCCGCCGGCGGGGATGCCGACGGGGGGATCATGCACGTCGAGGTGGGTCGGGCGCCCGTGTTCATCACTGGCTAGTCCGCGCCGCGGAAGGCGATCTGGTTCAGCCCGTAGAGCTGGCAGGTGTTGACCACTTGGATGATATGCTCGGCATCGGCGCGGCGGTCCACGTCCAGCCGCACCTTGGGCACCGGCTGCTGCCGCGAGGCCCGCAGCAGGCGTTGCTTGAGCTCATCCTGATCGACCAGCAGCTCATCGACGTAGAATTGGCCCGTGGCGGTGATGGCGATGACCACCTCGCGGGGATCGGCCATGGCGGTGGCGGCGTAGTCGGCCCGCGGCAGGTCGATGCCCAACTCGCGGTGAGGGGCGCGCAGGCTGGCGGTGACCAGGAAGAAGATCAACAGCAGGAAGACGCAGTCGATCATCGGCGTCAGCGGGATGTCGACGCCCTCATCATCACGTTCACGTGCGATCTGCATCGGGTGACTCCGCCGGGGGTGGTCCGAGCCTGCCGCCGCCGCCCGCCGGCCCGCGGGGCGGCAACGTCGAGGGGTCGGCCGCGGTGCGGGACTGTCCGGTGGCACTCTCGGGTGGGGGTGTCGAGCCGGCGTCTGCCCGGCCGCCGGCCTCGTGTTCAAAGATGATGCACTCGTTGAGCAGCTCGCTGGCCTCGGCCTCGAGCAGGTCGCCGTACTTGTTCACCTGGCTGCGGAACAGGTGGTAGAACGCCAGTGCCGGCACCGCGATGGCCAGGCCGAAGGCCGTGGTCACCAGCGCCTTGGAGATGGCACCGGCGAAGAGCACCGGGTTGCCCGTCTCGCCGTAGGCGCGGAACTGGTCGAAGGCCTCGATCATGCCGATGACCGTGCCGAACAGCCCCAGCAGCGGCGCAATGGTGGCGACCACGGCCAGGGGGTAGGTGCGTCGAAAGTGCGGCCGAAGCTCGCGGGCGCCAAGGTCGGCCACCGCGGCGGTCAGGTCGGACACGGGAGCATCGCGGTGGCGTTGCAGCAGCTCGATGATGCGTGCCAGCGAACTGCCGTCCTGTTCGCACAGCCGCGCCAGCTCCTCGTGCCTGCCGCCCTTCCACAGCGCTGCCGCCCGCGCTCCCAGCCCGCGCGGGGCGATCGCCCCGCGGCGCAGGCGAAACAACCGCTCCAGGGTCACCGTCACGCCCAGCACGGAAAGAAACAGCAGGATGTACATCACCGTTCCACCTTCGTGGAACTGGGCCTGCACCCGCCGGAACTGATCGAACGTGGCGGCGCCGGCGCCTGGACCGGCATCCGCGTCGCCTGCCGCGGCCGGCTCAGCCTCGCCTGCGGGCTGCGCCATCGCCGTGGGGACGAGGGCGGCCGGCGTGGCCAACACCCCAAGCGCGGCGGCGAGGCACGCTGCCGCCAGGGCGGTCCCGGCGGCACGCCGGCGAAGGTGTAAGGGGGTTTGCGCGGTCGGGGTCGGTGTCGGGGGCATCATGGCATTATCTGCCCCACGCGCCTCGGGGGAAAGCCCGGCCGCTCAGCGCCGGCGGGCCCGGCGGTCACAGCCGCCACGCGGCTTCAACGGCCTGACAGATTGGCGACGGCGGTCATTGCACGCCCTCATCATCGTCGAAGTCGAAATCGACCCAGCCGCGGGGGGGCAGGACGTTGTTCATGTCCGGGAAGTCGGCCCGGTGGTAGAGCACGTCCATGTGGCCCTCGCGGTCGAGGTAGTTGCCCTCGAGGCGGAGCCGGCCGTTCTCCCACTTCTTCTGCAGGTTCATGTCACGCAGGTGCTGATTGCGGAAGAAGGTGGTCTGGGGCTGGCCCTCGAAGGTGTAGCTCTCCACGTGCATGGTCACCCAGTTGCCGTCGATGCGGTAGGTTCCCTTGCGGATGCCGGGCGCGTAATTGCCCCCGCCTCGGGTGCTGGCGAAGATGAAGGTGCCATCGTCATCGAACTGGAGGCGGAGCTGGAAGCGGTCGGTCTGTCCGATCCAGCGGCCCAGGACCGTGCGTTGGGGCTCTTGCTGCCGCTGCCCGCGTTCGACGCCTTCGTCGTCATCTTCGGTGGGGGCGACCTGCTGCTCATCGTCGATCGCTTCGCGCCCCCCCTGCTGGTCGTCGACGGGGGGCTGGGGCGGTTCACCTCCGTTGGGCGGTGGGCCGGCGGTGCCGTTGCCGCGGGGGATGCGTTCGGTCGGCTGCTCGTCAGCCGGTGGCTCGAAAAGGCTGGTCCAGTCCGGCCGCGGCTCGCGGTGGACGCTCGCCACGCGCGCGGGGTTGGCGGCGGTGGCGTAAACCGGTTCGGCGTGGTGGGCCAACGCGTAGAGTTCGGTCACCTGCCAGGGAGGCATCTTCCTGCGGGGCTGTACCTTGATGTCGACGGCAAGCTCGAGCGTATCCTCGCGCTCTTCGATGATGCTGACGGTGCCGAAAATCCGTGCCGGCTGAACGAAGTAGCCCGGCTCGTTGAGCTGGTAGCGGTCATAGCCGACGCGGCGCTGCTGCTCGAGGTCCCTGATCCTGATCACGTCGCCGGCCTCGGTGGTGGCGGGGATGGCGATCCAGGCGCGTTCGAAGATGACATCGACCAGTTCCCCGTCGCGGGGGAAGGAGGTGATGCGCGTGACCACCAGCACGTCATCATCGCCGGGAAGATGGCCGTAGCGGCCCAGTTGCCATTGCGGGGTGGTGTCCTGGCGAACGAGGTGGGCGTCGCTGACCAGCTCGGCATGGATGCGGTATTCCGCCCTCGACCCCCGCGCCCACTGCGGCAGGTGAATGCCGCCAACGAGGCCGGGATCATCTCTCTGGCCGACCGCGCGGCCGCAACCGCCCGTGGCGGCCATCAGGCCCAGAAGGGCCAGGCCCCACACCGTGATTTTGAGGTACGCATTCATGCTCTGTCTCCTGCCGTTGTTCCGTTGCCGGGTATATTGTAGTGGCAGCGCCGTGTCCTGTTATCGGCTCGATCCGGCCGACCCCTTACGATGGGCCGGGCGTGGCTCGACGTAGCCTTGGTGGCGGCCGGTGAGGCCGGCCGCGGCACGCCGGGCCGGTGGGGGTTCGTGGTCCGCACGGGCGGCCGCCGTTACCATTGAAGCGCTGATGAACGCCGAAGGCTCAACCTCCCCGTCGCCTCGGCGGCGGCCGCAACGCCATCTGCGCCGTCGCCGGCGCCTGCTGCGGGTGATCTTTCTCCTGCTGGGCATCTCCGCGATTCTTCCCATCGCGACGTATTTCTTCGCCGCTGACGTCTACCGCTGGTACATGATCCAGAGCCTCGACAGTGCCGATGAGGACCGTCGAAACACCGCCTTCACCTACTTTCTCCGCCACGCCCACAACGACCCGGGGCTCGTGGATGCGGCAGTCAGGAATCTTACGCAGGCCGATCGGGCCCAGTTCGACCGCCTGCGCGAGCTCCTTGAGCAGGCCGGGTTCTGGAACCGCCGCCACGTCCCCCGAGCGGCCTGGCGGCGGTGGCTGGACCCGCTGGCCGAGTCCGGCGACCCCCAGGAGCGGCTCTTTGCCGCGATCCGCTTCGCCGACCTGCCCGAGGATGCCGACGACCCGGCCCTGCACGAACTCGGTGCATTGCTGATCGAAGACCCGGAGCAGGCGGTGCGCTTCGAAATGCTGCTGACCGCAGCGCGGATGAGCCGCCAGGCCCAACAGCCGCTGCCGTGGGTAGTGCTGGTGGGGCAGGCCACGGCTGACGATGAGCCCTATATCGCCCGCGATGCGATCATCCTCTTCGCCCTGATCGACAGCCCGGACACCGGCCGGGCGCTGTCGTGGCGAGCGGTGGCGTTCCCGGTGGCCAAGGCCACGCTCTGGGCCGCGGCGACCACCGCGCCGGACCAGCCCCGGCCGCTGCTCGATGCCCTGTTCGATCCCGAATCGCCCCCGGCGCTGCGGGCGGCGGCGGCCTGGTGTGCCGGTCTCAGCGGCCATCGCGACGCCCGCGATGTGCTGGTAGGCATCATCGACGATTACGCCGGTTTCGACTCGCAGAATGAGACACCATCGGCGCCGGGCGGCGATCTGCACATCGCCTGGGCTGCCGCGCGGTTTGTCCCGATGGACCTGGACGACCCCGATGACCCGGCACGTCGGGCGCTCTGGGCGATGGCCCGACGGCTGCACCGACAGGGGCTGGAGCAGCCGCTCAACCTCTGGCCGACCCTGGCTGCCGTACATCGCCTGGCGCCGCTGCTGCACGAGAAGGCCGTTGTCGAGAATGACGACGATGGGCAGTGGGCGGCGCTGTTGCGGCAGCCGCTGGTACAACTGGCCTTTCTGGAAGGGCTTGCGCCGGCAAGCACGGACAGGCCCCCGCCGGCGGGCGCCCAAGCCTACTCCGCCCTGGCCGCGGCCGCGGCGATGCGACAACTCGATGCGGAGGCGCTGCGACCCGGCTTGCGGTCGTCGGTGGCGCCGTATCGCGACCTGGCATCGCTGCTGGCCGCGCGGCGGCTGGAGCCGGATGAAGCGCTGCAACTGAGCCAGGAGCTGCTGGCCAGCCTCAACGATCACAACAAGCTTTCCGGCGCGGTGCTGGCGGGACTGGCGGACCTGCGTCCCGTGCTGCGGGTGGAAGATCGTGAGCACGATGCGCTTCAGTGGCGCATCGAGACCGCCCGGGCGCGCCATCAGTGGCCGCTGAGGCAGATTTACGAGATGGCTCTGTGGATGCAGGGCCGTCAGCCGCAGTGGCCCGAGGGGCTGGGGCGATTGCTGGACAACGAGCAGGTGCCGCGCTCGACGCTGTACCTTGGCCTGCTCGAGGCCGACCCGCAGCGGGCCTTGCGCTATCTGTTTGAGCCCCGCCGCGGCCGCGGCAGTGGTGCGGCCTACGTCGATCAGGTCATGAGCACACCCGTCTTTCCCCTGGGCACGGTTGATGCCCTCGCCCCCACGCAACGGCGGCAGGAGCCGGTGACGCTGCTCGACCTGCTGGTTCGCTACCGCTGGATGCGGGTGCTGGAGCACTACCTGCCCGATGAGGCGCCGAGGCTGACATTGTGGGCGGACCGGTGGGTGCAGCAGTTTGAGCTGGACGTGCTGCGCTACTGGCTCTGGCTGGAAGGCTTTGGCGGGCAGGCGGATGCGGGAGAGGGATGGGGACCCACTGCTCCACCATGAGAAGCAGCGGTCTGCGATGTCCCGGGCACGTTCTCACGGGAGGTGGGCCCGCTGTTGAGCGACGGCCGCGCTATTGGGAGTCGCTCGTGTCCCGTGGCGACACCCAAAGCGATGAAAGCCGCGTAGGTCGGAGGGCTGTCGTTGCCCGCTCCCGCCGGGACAGGGGCCGGGGGTGAGGGAGGGTTCGCGCCGGTTCCTGGAACCTCTTATGGGTCTCGCCCGGAGGGAGAGGGCGTTTTCTTCAGGGCAGGAGGTGTGAGTCGCAAGGCGGGTCAGGGGGCGTCGGCGTCCGCATCCGCATCGGCATCCGCATCCGCATCCGGTTCCGGCGTGGGCGCGCCATCGAGGGGGACGCCGAAGAAGGTGGGGACGGACCGGGGTTCATCACCTGCCGGCCGGGGCGCGGGAGCATCTTCCGTCTCATCAGCGGAGACAGTGCCATCGGCGCGGCCGGTTCGCCGCCAGTCGGTATTACGCTCGATTGGACCTGCTTCGAATGGCACCGCGGCGTCCGGATCGGGGCTGGTTGGCAAATCGGTGGGTTGAGGCGGGGCAATCCGGGGCGCGGCCGGCTCAGGGGGTACCCAAGGGGAAGGGGCGATGGCTCGGGGCTGGGCCGGTTCCCCCTGCTCGGCACCGGCTCCGTTCGAGGGATGGGAGCGGTCGTGTGCGCGGTCTTCACCGCCACGTGGGCGGGGCGAGCGCCGGGGATCGGCCTCCGCCGCGGCCCGCCCGGCGCCATTGTCGCGGTTGCGTTCGGAATCGAAGGCGGTGTGGTCGGGCGGCGAGGGAGGTGGATCGAGGGCGCCGGTGTCCTCGTCAGTCTGCTGGGTGCGCAGGAACAGGATGACCAGCACGACCACGGCGATCAGTGCCAGGACGTTGATCAGCGCCAGTATCCATGTTGCAGCACTCTGACCCGGTGCTGCGGCTGGCTGCTCTTCCTCTTCGCTGGGGCCGAAGTCCAGCCCCTGCCCCGCGGCCGTCTCCGTGGACTGGAGGCCTGCACCGGAAGCGGATGCCTCGCCACCCTGGCGAAAATCGAGGATCGCCGAGCCGGTCGTGCGGCCCTGAAGGGCGCTGAGTGCACCGCCCTCTGCCGATCCGCCGGTTCTTGTGTTGACTCCCCCCCCAACTCTGGCGGCCGCCCCGGCCTGTCCGAGGCCCGCCCCGGCCCCGGCGGTCTGCTGCGTGGCCTGCTGCGGTGACGTCGCAACCCTGATGCCCAGTACCTGTTCGACCAGGTCGCCGCCCGGAACCCGCTCCCCGGTACCGTCTTGGGGCGCGGCGGCGGCCGCATCGCCGCCGACCTGGGAGCCTGAACCTTCCACGGCGGTGCCCGCCATTTCACGTTGCAGGACACGGTGGGCCGCGGCGGCCTCCTTGGCGGTGGGGTAGAGCAGGCCCAGCTCATTGCGCTCGGGCACGGCCATGAACGGTTCAGAGCAGTCCGGGCAGGCCTTGTCCCTGGGCGAAACATGGGCGCCGCAGCGGTGGCAGTAGCCCAGCAGGTGGGCCACGCCCGGCACGTTTCGCGCCACGGACCAGAACTGGCGGGTGGTGGGACCGCGAAGGACGGTGTTGGGCTTGATCCGGCCGGCCTTGATCTGGCTGACGAGCACCTCGTAGCTGCAACCGGGGCGGAAGGGCATACGCTTGTCGCGGATGAACCAGGGGCCCATGGCGATCTGAGTGGCGCGGCGGCTCAGTGGCTCGAAGTAGCCGCCGCACTCATCACACCGCGTGGCATCGGGGCCCGGCTGCATCCGCCCGCAGTAGGGGCACAGCACGTATCGGGGGCTATGCGACATGCGCCGAACCGAAGTCCTCGCCGCGATTGACAGGTGCTCACGCGCGGCTTAGCGTGAGTCCATGGTGCGTTGTCCTTCAGTGGGTATCGTCATTTTTGCTGTCGCACTGGCATCCTGCCAGTCCAACGCCTCCCCGCAAACCTCGTCCGCGCCCGGCTTGCGGACCTCCGGCGAAAGCCGTCAGCCCTCACACTCTAACGCCCAGAGCGCGCCATCGCCACAGACGGCACAGACGCTGGCCATGATCGACGGCCGGCCGCTGACCTGGGCTCAGATGCAGCGCCCGCTGGCCGAAGCGGCAGGAGGCGAGGTCCTGGCGGAACTGGTGGTCGATCGGATGCTCGAGCAGGCCCTTCGCCGCCGCGGCCTTCAGATCGGCCCCGAGCAGATGCGAAAGGAGCGCGAGCTGCTGCTGCGTTCTCTGGATGAGGATGCCGACCAGGCCCACCGCATCCTGGCCGAGCTTCGCCAGCGCCGTGGCCTTGGCGAGCATCGGTTCAACGCGCTGCTGCGTCGAAACGCCGCCCTGCGCCTGCTGGTGCAGGATGAGGTCGA